>RFTM01000001.1 GCA_009923475.1 Gammaproteobacteria bacterium
CCTCGAGCAGGTGCTCGGCAACTCGGTGGGCGCGGGCGGGGGCTCGCCGGGCCTCGAGCCGGGCCTCGCCGAGCGGCTGCAGGGTCGCTTGGTGGAGGCGGTTCGCCGCCAGGAGTTGGCGGGACAGCCCGCCGTGCTGCTCGTCCCGCCGGCGCTGCGCCCGATTCTTGCGAGGTTCCTGAGGGCGACCGTGCCCCAGATGCACGTCCTCGGCTGGAACGAGATCCCGGACAGCCGCCGAGTGCGGCTGGTGAGCACCATCGGAAACTAGGGACAGAACGCCATGAAGATGCAGAAATACACGGCTCCGGACATGCGCAGCGCCCTGCGCATGGTGCGTACGGAGCACGGGCCGGATGCCTTGATCCTCTGGACCCGTCGCGCCGCCGGCGTCGTGGAATTGACGGTCGCCACCGATCCCGAGGCGGCCGTCCACGCCGGAACCTTGGCGCCTGCGCTGCAGGTGGTCGGGGGCGAACCCCTGCCCGCGCGCAGCATGCCCGCCGCTTCCAGGGGCGAGCCGCCGCCGGTCGTGACCGCGATGCCGCCCTCCGTCCCCGAGCCTTCGTCGCGGGTCGAATCCGTCGTCACACCGGTCATCCCCGAGGTCCGGGCGCCTTCGCGGGGCACGGTCACAGCCATGGCCGCTGAGGCGGGCATCGACGGCGAACTCAAGGCGCTGCGCCGCCTGCTCGAGACGCAGCTTGCCGCGCTGGCATGGAACGATCTCACGCGGCGCTCACCGGTCATCGCCGAGCTGATGCGCCTGCTCGCGGCCCTTGGCGTCGACCGCGCGCTCGCCGCCCGGCTGCTCGACTCGGTCCCCGCGACCGACGATCTGGGCTTCGCGCGCCGCATGGTGCTCGACGGTCTGCAGGCGGAGATCCCGACCTTGGGTGACGCCTGGACCGAGCAGGGCGGGACGCTCGTGTTGACCGGTCCCGCCGGTTCCGGAAAGACCAACGCGCTCGCGGCCCTCGCTGCCCGTTGGGTGCTGCGCCATGGTCCCTCGGGCGCCGCGCTCGTGAGCGCCGGCGAGACGCGCCTCGGCGCCTTCGAACATCTCGCGCGGCTCGGACGTCTGCTCGGCGTGCCGACCTACCAGATCGGCGACGTCGCGGAGCTCCCTGAACTCATGAAGCGCCTGCAGGACCATCGCCTTGTCCTGGTGGACACGCCGGCGCCCGGCGGCCGTGGCGAGGACATCGAGGCTTACGGGCGCGGCTTGGCCGCCTTGCGCGGCATCGCCACCGTCGCGGTGGCCTTGCCCGCGACGCTGCAGGCCACGGCGCTGCGCGCCTTGGCCGCCCGCCACGCGCGTTGGGGGGCCACCGCCTGCATCCTGACCCGGCTCGACGAGGCCTTGAGCCTCGGCGGGGCGATCTCGGCGGTCATCGGCCACCGCCTTCCCGTCGCGTACGTGACCGAGGGCACGAGCCTGACGGACGACCTTCGTCCTGCCCGCGGCGAGGAGCTGGTAGAACGCGCCGTGGCGCTGGTCGAACGCCATGGGACGACGGCCGACGAAGACCTTTTGACCCGCAGGATGGAGGGACGCCTGGATGTCGCGTCCTGATCGTCGCGGGGACCTGCTTCGCCGCGACCCCGTGCAGGTGGTCGCTGTCACCGGCGGCAAGGGCGGTCGGCGTACGCTCGATGAGGTGCTCACGCCGGTACGACCGGGGCTGTCCATCATCGCCGGCGCGTCGGGCCTGATGCCGCTCGCTGAACTCGACACCGCGGGGCATGTCGGCATCGTGCGCGCGTTCAGCGACCTCGCGACCGACCTCGACCTACTGCTGGTCGACACCGCTGCGGGCATCTCGCCAGGCGTCCTGCAACTGGTCCAGGCCACGCAGCACGTACTGGTCGTGGTGAGCGAGGATCCGGCGTCGGTGACCGATGCCTACGCGCTCATCAAGGTATTGAGCCGCCACCACGGGGTGCGCGAGTTCCGCGTCGTCACCAACATGACCTCGGACCCGATGGCCGGCGGCCTACTGTTCGCCGCGCTGCAGCGCGTCACGAGCCGCTTCCTGGACGTCACGCTGGTCCATAGCGCCGACATCCCGTCCGACGAACTGCTGCGCCGTGCGGTGCGTGAACAGCGGCCCGTGGTCGAGGCGTATCCGGGTTGCGGCGCGTCGCAGATCATCCGCCGCCTTGCCGTGGCGCTCGAATCCTGGCCGCCCCCCGAGGGGCGCGGCAACATCGGTTTCTTCGCCGAGCGGGTGGCGCGACCCGCGCCGCGCCTGCAGGTGGTGCGGTGAACGCCGTGGCCAAACCGCCGCCGACCGGCGCGCACAGCGAGGCCGACCGGCTGGTGCGTCGGCACGCCGAACTCGTGAAGCGCATCGCCTACCATCTCTGTGCCCGTCTGCCGGCCTCGGTGGAGGTCGATGACCTCATACAGGCCGGCATGCTCGGGCTGCTGGAGGCCGCCGCCCACTACACGGAGGGCAAGGGCGCGACCTTCGAGACGTTCGCAGGCATCCGCATCCGCGGCGCCATGATCGACGCCCTGCGCAAGCTCGACTGGGCCCCGCGCTCCGTGCATCGGCGGTCGCGGGCGGTCGCGCAGGCGATCCGCGAGATCGAGCGCGACACCGGTGGCGAGGCGCGTGCCGGCGACATCGCGGCCCGGCTCGGCATCGATCTCGACGAGTACCACCGCATCGTGCAGGACTCCGTGTCCTGCCAGTTGGCGAGCCTCGAGGACCTGGGGGGTGTCGATTCTCCCGACCAGGGTCCGGATCCCTTCCGCGAAGTCGCGGACCTCGGGTTCCGCGCGGCCTTGGTGCGGGCGATCGCGGGCCTGCCCGAGCGCGAGCGGCTGCTGATGGCGCTCTACTACCAGGAAGAGATGAACCTCAAGGAGATCGGCCTCGTCATGGGCGTCACCGAATCGCGGGTGTCGCAGTTGCACGGCCAGGCGATCACGCGGCTCAAGGCGCGCCTCGCCGATTGGCGTGACGCCGCCGGCAAGGCGCGGGAGGCCTGAAATGGACCTGTTGACGCTGCTCGGTCTGGCGCTCGCGGTGGTCGCGATCGTCGTCGGCTCCATCCTCAAGGGCGCGGGCGTCGCGGCCTTGGTGTCGCTGGCCGCGTTCATGATCGTGCTGGTCGGCACCGTGGCGGCGATCCTGGTGCAGACGCCGGCCGCGACGCTGCGCCGGGCGATCGGGATGCTGCCGTCCATCCTCCGGCCGGCGCCGGACGGGGGACAGGCGGCGATCGACCGCATGGTCGATTGGAGCCGCGCCTCGCGCCGCAACGGCTTGCTCGGGCTCGAGCCCGAGATCGAGCGCATCGACGACCCGTTCATGCGCCGCGGCCTGGAACTGGTGGTGGACGGCACGGACCCCGCGCGCCTGCGTGGCATCCTCGAAGTGGAGCTCGATGCCCGCGAGGACGACCAGTTGGCCGCCGCGCGCGTCTTCGAGAGCATGGGCGTGTACGCGCCGACGCTCGGCATCATCGGCGCCGTGCTCGGCCTGATGACGGTCATGCAGAACCTCGAGGACCCGCGGATGCTGGGGCAGGGCATCGCCGCCGCCTTCACGGCGACGGTCTACGGCATCGGTTTCGCCAACCTGCTGTTCCTGCCGGCAGCGGCCAAACTGAAGGCGTTCACGGCGCTCGAGTCGCGGCGCCGCGTGATGATCATCGACGGTCTTGCGGCGGTCGCCGAGGGCGAGAACCCGCGCTCCATCGCGGCGCGCCTGCAGGGCTATCTGCCGTCGTGAGCGGTCGGTCATGAACCGTGCGCTGCGTCGTCGTCGCGAACGGCATGAGGAACGCGCACACCACGAGGCCTGGGCGATCCCCTACGCCGATCTCATGACATTGCTGCTCGCGTTCTTCGTGGTGATGTACGCGATCTCCTCGATCAACACCGGCAAGTACCGCGTGCTGGCCGACGCGCTATCGGTGGCATTCAAGGGCGGCACGGAGTCGCGCGATGCCGGCGTGATGCGTCCGGCGGGGGCCGCGGGGCTGACCGTGCTCGACACGTCAAGGGGACAGGATCCGATCAGCGCCCGCGGCGGTCGCGTCGAGGACGCGAGCGCCCTCGATCCCGGTGTGGGCGAGACGCGTGAGTGGCCCGAAGTCCTGAACTCCGGCCGGATCGCGGCGCGCATGGCCCGCGCCGCCGCACCCTTGGTGATGCGCGACCAGGTCGTCATCCGGCCGCATCCGAAGTGGGTCGAGGTCGAGATCCGGAACGATGTGCTCTTCCCAAGCGGCTCCGCGACGCTCAATCCCGACGCCGAGCGCGTGCTCGCCCAACTCGCCGGGGCGTTGCTCGGGTTCGGCAACGCCATCCGCGTGGAGGGACACACCGACAACGTACCGATACAAGGCGGGATATACCGCGACAACTGGGACCTCTCTGCGGCCCGTGCTGCGGCGGTCGTGCGGGTGCTGCACGCCAACGGTGTCGACCCCGCACGCTTCGCCGTGCTCGGTTTCGGTGAGCACCGCCCGGTGCAGTCCAACGACACGGAGTCGGGCCGGCGGGCGAACCGTCGGGTGTTGTTCGCCATCCTCGGCGAGGACGACGTGGCCGAGGGGCCTTACGGTCGACAGCGTGGCAGCCGGGGGACGGGGGACGCGCACCCATGACGGTCTCCATGCTCCGGGAGGGGGTTGGCATGGAAACTGCAGAAGATCCCTTCAATGACGCAGGCGTCGGTCCGCCGACACACCGCCGCGCCGCGAACCGTTTACGGAGGAACCATGTCCGCATTTCTGCCCGAAGATGTCGAGGCTTACGCGCTCGCCGCCTTCCACGCCGCATTCCTGCTCGCCGTGCTTTGGCTGGGCGCATGGGCGGTGTTCTGGCGCGGCACGACCGCGGAGCTCGCGCGGCTCGATGCCGAGCTGCAGCGACAGAAGTACCAGGTTTCCGCGAGCGAGGCAGAGGCAAGACGCCTTGCGGGGCTGATCCGCCAACTGGAGGACCGGCAGGTCGCCGAGGCGCGCTTTGGCGCCGCCGCCGTGGCGCCGCGCACGCAAGCCAACGGGTACGACATCGGCATCCGCATGGCCGGGTCGGGCGCGTCCGACGCCGAGATCGCCGCAGCCTGCGGCATGAGCCGCGAGGAGGCGGCGTTGCTGCAGCGTCTGCACGGCAGGCGCGCGCGCACCGCCGCTTGATGCGATGGGCGCCGAAGGTCATAAGTTCCAGCAGCGGCTGAAGGCGGAGTTCATCCGTCCGGAGCTCGGCATCCCGGGCATGCCCGAGGTCGCGCTGCGGGTCGTCCGGCGGCTCGCCGACATCTCGTCGACGGGTCCGCAGGTCTCGCGTCTCGTATCCTCGGATCCGGCGCTCGCCGGCATGCTGCTGCGCAGCGCGAATTCGATCGATTTCAACCCCGCCGCGATGCCGACCGACGACCTGGGTGTCGCGGTGCGGCGTCTGGGTTTCGACACCGTGCGGCGGTTGACGCTCTCCTACGCGCTGCAGCAGGTCCGCGATGAACCCCGCTATCGCATCGTCCATGGGCGCCTCGCGGCGATGTGGCAACGCAGCGTCGCGCTCGCCTCCATCGCGCGCGCGATGGCCAACCGCCTCGGCGGCGTGCCGCGCGAGCGGGCCAACACCGCCGGGCTGTTGCATACGGTCGGGCACATCTGGGTAACCGCCAAGGCGGCGTCGTCGCCGGCGGTGCTGCAGGACCCCATGCATCTCGAGATGGTCATCAATGAGTGGCGCGTGCCGGCGGCGCGACGCCTCCTGCAGAGCTGGGGCATGGACCCGGAGTTCATCGAGGCCGTCTGCGACCACGAGTCCGCCGACCGCCCGGAGGGGCTGAACTCGCCGCTGATGGACCTGTTGTTCGTGTGTCAGCTGCTGCTGGCCTTCAAGGATGCGCCGATCGAACTGACCCAGCGCCTGTCCTCCTCGCTGGCGGCCGGGCGCCTTGGGCTGCGCGGGCGGGAACGTGACATCGTCTTCACGAACTCGGCCGAAGAGGTGCGCTCGGTGCGCAACGCGCTCTGCGACTGAGGCGCGGGCTTCGCTAGAATGCGGCCATGTCCGGCCGTCGTGGAACACCGCCCCCTGTCCGCCACCGCCCCATCGGCCTGCCGCTGTGGGCAGCCGCCTTCGCGCTTTGGGTCCTTCCCGCGCATGCCGTCGAGTTCCCGCTACGGGACGATGGCGGCGAGCTCATCGGTGAGGTCAAGCGCGTGCGTACGCGCTATGAGGACACCCTCATCCAACTCGCACGCCAGTACAGCCTCGGCTACGAGGAGTTGCTGCGGGTCAACAAGGGCGTCGATCCGTGGTTGCCCGGCGCCGGCACCGAGATCCTCATCCCTGGGCAGCGGCTGCTGCCGCCCGGCGAGCGCAGCGGGATCGTGGTCAATCTCCCCGAGCACCGGATGTACTACTTCCCCAAGGCGGCGAAAGGCGAAACCCCGCGCGTGTTCACCTTCCCGGTGAGCGTCGGCAAGATGGACTGGCTCACGCCCCTCGGTGTGACGCGCATCGCGCGCAAACAGAAGGATCCGGCTTGGTATCCGCCCGAGTCGGTCCGCAAGGAGCACGCCGACCGGGGCGATCCGCCGCTGCCGAAGATCGTCCCGCCCGGCCCCGATAATCCGCTCGGCACGCGCGCGATGCGGCTCGACATCCCGGGCGGCTCCTATCTCATCCACGGCACCAACAACCCGGACGCGGTGGGCATGGCGGTCACGCACGGCTGCCTCCGCATGTACCCCGAGGACGTGGAACGGCTGTTCGACCTCACTCCGGTGGGCACGCGTGTCGCGCTCGTCAACGAGCCGCTCAAGCTCGCGCGTTTCGGCGGCGAGGTGTGGGTAGAGGTCCATCCGCCCATCGATGCCCAAGGGCAATCGGGCGCCGTC
Source organism: Gammaproteobacteria bacterium (assembly GCA_009923475.1). Taxonomy (GTDB): domain Bacteria; phylum Pseudomonadota; class Gammaproteobacteria; order Steroidobacterales; family Steroidobacteraceae; genus UBA964. The sequence goes on from RFTM01000001.1 coordinate 6,877, forward strand.
GACCTCGAGGCCTTCGAGGCGCGGCTCAACGAGCTGCTCGGCGAGGCCGAGGTGATCATCGACTGGGACGTGGCGCTCAAGGCGCTGCGTGAAGCGAAGGGCATGCCGGTGCTCATCGGGCTCGAGCTGGTCCCGGAGGGCGGCGCGCCCGATGCGTCGGCGGTCGCTCCTGCGCGCGGCGTAGCACCGTGAGCGACGGCGGCGATGCACGCAACGAGCAGTTGCGGCTCTCGCCGTGGCGGTTGCTCCCCGGACCGCTGATCTTCCTCTTCACGCTGCTCTGGCCGGCGCCCGAGGGCTTCGCCGGGACGGCATGGCCGGTGCTCGGCCTCACGCTCTGGATGGCGCTGTGGTGGGCGCTCGAGGCGGTCCCGCTCGCCGCGACGGCGCTGCTGCCCCTCATCGTCGTGCCGCTCGTGGGCGTGCCGCAGACCCGGCAGGTGCTGGGCGAGTACGCCAACCCGTCGGTGATGCTGCTCATCGGCGGCATGCTGGTCGCGGTGGCGATGGAGCGCTGGCGGCTGCACGAGCGGATGGCCTTCGCGATCATGCGCCGGGTCGGCGCCGAGCCGCGACGGCTCGTGCTTGGCATGATGGTGTCGACCGCGTTCGTCAGCATGTGGGTCTCCAACACCTCGACGGCGCTGATGATGTTGCCTGTGGCGATGGCGATCGCCCTGCTCGCGACGCCGGCGGACGGCGCCGGGGCCGGCGAGTCCGGGTCGCCGACCGGCGCGGCGACGGGATCTGACGCGCAGAATTTCGCGGCGGCCATGGTCCTCGCGGTGGCTTACGGCGCGACCATCGGCGGCATGGGCACGCTGATCGGCACCCCGACCAATGCGCTGGTCCAGGGCTTCATGGCGCGAAACTTCGGCGTCGACATCAGCTTCGTCGACTGGCTGGCCTTCGGGCTGCCCACCGTCGCGCTGCTGTTGCCCTGCGCCTGGCTCTGGCTGGTGCGGGTCGGCACGCCCTTCGATCCCCGCGCCGTTCCCGTGGCGGTCGAAGCCGTCGAAGAGGGGTGGCAGCGGCTCGGGCCGATGTCCGCGGAGGAGCGACGCATCGCCGCCGTGGCGCTGGCGGCCGCCGCATTCTGGGTGCTGCGGCCTTGGCTCGCGCAGTGGCCGCCGTTCGCGCGGCTCGACGATACCGTGATCGCCGTCGCGGCGGGGGTCGCGCCGTTCATCATCCGTGCCAGGGACGGCGGGGCGCTGCTCCGCGCCGCCGATATCCAAAGATTGCCTTGGGCGGTCATGCTGCTGTTCGGGGGCGGGCTCGCGCTCGCGGCCGCCATCCAGGAAAGTTCGCTCGCCGACACGCTCGGCGTCGCACTGGCCGGGCTCGGCAGTTGGCCGCTGCCATTGCTGATCGTCACGATGGTGCTCGCGCTGATCGCGTGGACCGAGCTCAACAGCAACGTCTCGACGGCCGCGACGTTCATGCCGATCATGGCCGCGGTGGCGGCCGGTTCCGACCATTCCGTGTTGACGCTGGTGGCGCCCGCGGCGATGGCCGCCTCGGCGGGCTTCATGCTGCCGGTCGGCACGCCGGCCAACGCCCTGGTCTTCGGCACGGGCCGCGTGACGCTGCGGCAGATGCTGCGCGCCGGCGCGGGGGTCAACCTCGCCGCGGCCATCATCATCTCGGTGGTGGGCTACCTCGCCTCGGGCTGGCTCTCGAAGGGCTGAACTCAGACCAGCGCGGCGTGGTGCCCGCCGTCGACCGCCAAGGTGACGCCGTTGACGAAGCTTCCGGCGTCGCTCGCCAGCAGCAGGGCGGGGCCCACGAGCTCGCGAAGCTGCCCGGCGCGCTTCGGCGGGATGCGCGCCAGGTACTCCCGGCCGGCCTCGGAGCCGAGCCAGTCGTCGTTCATCTCGGTGACGAACCAGCCGGGCGCGATGGCGTTGACCCGGATGCGGTGGCGCACGAACTCGAGCGCGAGGCACCGCGTGAGATGGGTGAGCGCCGCCTTCGAGGCCGCGTAGGCGGCGTAACCGGGCGCACCGCCGAGCGCCAGCACGGAGGCGATGTTCAGGATGCAGCCGGGCTTGCCGGCGGCGATCATGCGCCGCGCCGCCTCGGCGCTGAGGTCCCAGGCCGCATCGAAATTGGTGGCGAAGGTGGCGTCGCGCTCGGCGATGCCGGTCTTGAGGAACATGCCGGTGCGGGCGATGCCGGCGTTGTTCACCAGCAGGTCCGGCACGCCGAGCTCCGCTTCGACGCGCTCGAAGGCCGCCGGGATCGCCGCCGCATCGGTGACGTCGAGCTGCAGCGGCAGCACGCGGGCGCCGGTGGAACGCAGGACGTCGGCCGCCTCGTCGAGCCGCTCGCGACGCCGCGCGACCAGCGCGACCGCCGCGCCCGCTTGCGCGAAGGCGCGCGCGAGCTCTGCGCCTATCCCGCTCGAAGCGCCCGTGACCAAGGCCACCCGGCCATCGAGACGGAAAGAATGGGTGGGGTCGCTCATGCCGCTGCTCCTTCGTGGTTACGCGCCCGATGATAGCCTAGCGATGTGAAGACGCATGCCGACAACGGGACTCGGTCCGGAGCGATCACGCTGACCACGGATTTCGGCCTTCGAGACCCGTTCGTCGGCGTCATGAAGGGCCGCATCCTCGGGCGCTTCCCCGTCGAGGGCCTGAAGCGGTGTGGTATCGGTCCCGTGAGCGCCACCTTCCACGGTCGCGACATCTTCGCGCCGCTGGCCGCGGAACTCGCAGCCGGTCGTGTCTCGCCCGCTGAGCTCGGAGCCCGGGTCGAGCGCATCTCGCCGTCTCCGGTCGCGGCACCGGTGGTGACTGAGGGCCGGATCGCGGGGCAGGTGATCACCGTCGACCATTTCGGCAACCTGATCACGGACATCGACGCTGGCCTGCTGTTGCGGGTGCGTGAACCCCGGATCCTCGTGGCGGGTCGCGAACTGCCGTTGCGTCGAACCTATGGAGAGTGCTCACCGGGGACGCCCTTGGCCCTGATCGGTTCGTTCGGAGTGCTGGAGATCGCGGTCACCGAGGGCCGTGCAGTCGATGTGCTCGGGGTGCCGAGGGGCGCCCCGGTCATCGTCCTCGACGGGTCAGGCGCCGGCTGACGCTCTGCGTCCCCGGCGGGTCGGAGGCGAGGCCGACCTTGCGCGAGGGCCCGTTTTCGTTATAGTGCGGCGTCCGGCTCGGCTGGGCATCGCGTAACACATTGATTCTTAAAGATTAGGATCCATCCTCCCCATGTCTGAACGGGATTCCGACAGCTTCGAGATCGACGAGGACCTGCTGGGCGAGAGCAACCTGCAGGAAGAGAACCAGGATTACGATCGATTTCTCGACCGCGTCGAGCGGCGTGGGCGTCCGGTGCCCGGCAAACGTGGCAAAGCGGCTTGGAGCAAGCTCGAGGAGGTCCTGGCCGAGAAACGTCTCGCCAAGGACCTGCGGGAAGTCTACGACGACGAAACCTGAGCGGCGCCGTGTCCGGGGCCGCATCTTCGGGGCGCGTCTGGCGGGTGCTGAAGTTCGGCGGCACCAGCGTCTCCACTGAACCCAATTGGCGCAGCATCGCTGCGACCATCCGTGATCGGGGCGCCGACGGCAGCCCCGTGCTCGTCGTCCATTCGGCGTTGAGCGGGATCACCGACCGGCTCGAGCGCTTGCTCGCCGCTTGCGTGGCGGGTCGACAGATCGAAGAGCTCGAGTCGCTCCGCGCGCGCCACCTCGAACTGGCCGCCGCGCTCGGCTTGGGGGCGGTCCCGGCCTTCGACCGCCAGTTCGCGCTCTTGGAGGCCTGCGCGAACGGCATCGCCGCGCGGCGACAGGCCGATGCCCGGGACCGGGCGGCGGTGATGGCGTTCGGCGAGCTGCTCGCGACCACGCTCGGCGTCGCCTACCTTGCGACGCAGGGCATCGAGGCCGCATGGCTCGACGCGCGCACCGTGTTGCGCGCGGAGTCCCGTGAGGGCGCGACGCGCGAGTCCGGCTATCTTTCGGCGACCTGCGACTTCCGGCCCGACAGCGCCGTGCAGTCGCGGCTCGCGGCGCTCGGCCGCGTGGTCTTGACCCAAGGCTTCATCGCGAGCGACGCGGCGGGCGACACGGTATTGCTCGGACGCGGCGGTTCGGACACCTCCGGCGCGTATTTCGCCGCTTTGCTTGCGGCGCGCGAGCTCGAGATCTGGACCGACGTGCCCGGCATGTTCAGCGCCAACCCGCGCTCGACGCCGGCGGCCCGTCAGCTGCGGTCCCTGTCCTACGATGAAGCACAGGAGATCGCCACCGCGGGCGCGAAGGTGTTGCACCCGCGATGCCTGTTGCCGGTGCGCCAGCACGGCATCCCGCTCGCCGTCTACGCCACGCAGGCCCCGCAGCTCGGCGGCACGCACATCAGCGAGACGCCGGCGGGCAAGGGCGCCCAGGTCAAGGCGGTCTGCGTCAAGAACGGCGTCACGCTCGTGGCCATGGACAGCCCGGGCATGTGGCATCAGGTCGGGTTCCTCGCCGATGCGTTCGCCGTCTTCAAGCGGCACGGGCTGTCGGTCGACCTCGTCTCCACCAGCGAGACCAACGTCACGGTGTCGCTCGATCCGCAGGCCAATGCGCTCGGCGACGACGTGCTCGATGCGCTGCAACGCGACCTCGCGCCGCTCTGCCGCACCAAGGTCATCGGCCCCTGCGCTTCGGTGAGCCTCGTCGGCCGCAACATCCGCGGCATCCTGCCGCGGCTCGGCGATGCGCTAGGCGTGTTCGCCGAGCAGAACATCCACCTCGTGAGCCAGGCCGCCAACGACCTGAACCTCACCTTCGTGGTCGACGAGTCGCAAGGTGCGCGGCTGGTCGCGGATCTGCACGAGATGCTGATCGCGCCGGTCGCGGACGATGCGGTGCTGGGACCGACCTGGCAGTCGCTGATGCGCACGGCGGTCCCTGGCGCAGGCGCGGGGTCGGGCGAGGGCGCTGCGCGCGGCGAGCCGCTGCCTTGGTGGCGGCAGCGTCGCGAGACCTTGCTTTCCTTGATGCGGGACCGGGATGCCGCGTACGTGTACGACACCGCGACCATCGGCGCCCGTTGCCGCGAACTGCGGGGGTTGCGCGCGGTGTCTCGCCTGCACTATGCGATGAAGGCCAACCCGCATCCGGCGGTGCTCGCGGCCGTGCACGCGGCCGGCGTCGGCATCGAGTGCGTCTCGCGGGCCGAGGTCGAGCATGCGCTTGCCTCGCTGCCGGGCCTTGCGGCGAACGAGATCCTGTTCACGCCCAATTTCGCGCCCCGCGACGAATACCGCTGGGCGCTCGATGCCGGGGTGCGGCTCACGCTAGACAACCTGCATCCGCTGCGGCAATGGGCAGGGCTGTTCCGCGGCCGCGAGGCGTTCCTGCGCCTCGATCCGGGCGCGGGCCGTGGTCACCACGCCCATGTGCGCACCGGCGGGACCGCCTCGAAGTTCGGCATCCCCTCGGGCGACCTCGCCGAGGCCGCGCGCCTCGCGCGCGAGGCCGGGCTGCGGGTGACCGGCCTGCATGTCCATGCCGGCAGCGGCATCGGCGATGCGGGCCACTGGGCCGCGGTGGCGGAGTTCCTCTTGGGCGCAGCGGAGCACTTCCCCGACGCCCGTGTGTTCGACCTGGGCGGCGGCCTCGGCGTGCCGGATCGCAGCGGTCGCGCCGCCCTCGACCTCGCGGCGCTCGATGCCGCGCTGCTCGCGCTCGCGCCGCGGCTCGGCGGACGCGAACTCTGGCTGGAGCCCGGCCGATACCTGGTGGCGGAGGCCGGCGTGCTGCTCGCGCGCGTCACCCAGCTCAAGGACAAGGGCGCGAGCGCCTTCGTCGGCGTCGCCACCGGCATGAATTCCTTGATCCGCCCCGCGCTCTACGGCGCGCACCACGACATCTTCAACCTCACGCGTCTCGACGACGGCGGCGAACGTCGCGAGTTCGAGGTGGTGGGTCCGATCTGCGAGACCGGCGACGTGCTGGGTCACGGCCGGCTGCTGCCCGCGGCGACCTGCGAAGGCGACGTGCTGCTGGTCGCCACGGCGGGCGCTTACGGCGCCGCCATGGCCTCACACTACAACTTGCGGTCGCCGGCCCCCGAGATCGCGCTCTGACGCGCGGCGTGCCTGCGGCCGAGCTCGCGCTCGACCTCGAGCAGCGGCACGCCCCGCAGGCGCAGCAGGACCAGCAGGTGATAGAGCAGGTCGGCGGACTCGCCGACGAGCTCATCGCGGCCGCCGGCGGTCGCGGCCAGCGCCGTCTCCACCCCTTCCTCGCCGACCTTCTGCGCGACCCGCTTCACGCCCTGGGCGGCGAGCCGGGCCGTGTAGCTGCCCTCCGGGGCCTCCTGCAAGCGGGCGGCGATCAAGGATTCGAGTTGCGCGAGGAACGCGCCGGGCGCATCGCCGTCCCCGAAGCAGGTGGCACTGCCGGTGTGGCAGGTCGGACCCTGCGGGAGCGCCTGCACCAGCAGCGTGTCGCGGTCGCAGTCCGCGGCGATCGAGCGGACCAAGAGCCCGTGACCGGTCGTCTCGCCTTTTTCCCATAGCCGGCTGCGGCTGCGGCTCCAGAACACCACGCGACCGCGCCGCAGCGTCTCGCGGGCGGCCTCGGCGTTCATCCAGCCCACCATGAGCACGCGCCCGTCCTGGGCGTGCTGCACCACCGCCGGCAGCAAGCCGTCGCCCTTGGCGAAATCGAGGGACGCGAGTGTGGCTTCGGTCTCGGCATCGGGTCGCATGCGATCGCCTCCGCGGTGATCCGTGTCAGGGTCGTACGACGATGCCGGCGGCGCGCAGCGTCGTCTTGAGGTCGGGTATGGCGAGCGCGCCCGAGTGGAACACGCTGGCCGCAAGCGCGGCATCGACACCGGCATCGCGGAACACCTCGACGAAGTGCCGCGCCTCGCCGGCGCCGCCGGAGGCGACCAGGGGCACGGAGCAGCAGGCCCGCGCCTGCCGCAACTGCGCGAGGTCGTAACCCTGGCGCACGCCGTCGCTCGCCATGCAGTTGAGGACGATCTCGCCGGCGCCCCGGGCCTGCGCCTCGCGCAGCCATTCGAGGGTGTCGCGTCCGGCCTCGCCCGAGCGTCCAGGATCGCCGGTGTAGCGGTGCACGCGCCACCCCGCGGGCGTCGTCTGGCTGTCGACGCCCACCACGACGCACTGTGAGCCGAAGCGCCGGGCAAGCGCGTCGATCAGCGAGGGATCCTCGAGCGCCGGCGAATTGACCGACACCTTCTCCGCGCCGGCCCCGAGCACCGCCTCGGCATCCGCCACCGAGCGGATGCCGCCCGCGACGCAGAACGGGATGTCGAGCACGCGCAGCAGCACCCAGGGGCGCAGCGACCACGAGGAGTAGTTCTTGTTGGCGATGTAGAGCTGGTACATGCGCCGATTGTGCATCACGGCGCGGCGCCGCAGCGACCCCGCCTACCGCCGCTACGCGCTCAGCGGACGATCGCCAGCAGTTCGATGTCGAAGACCAAGGTCGCGTTGGGCCTGACGGCCGGCGGGGCACCGCGCTGCCCATAGGCGAGCTCGGGCGGGCAGACCACGCGGCTGCGGCCGCCGACCCGCATGGCCTGCAGCGCCTCGGTCCAGCAGGCGATGACGCCGCGCACCGCAAAGGTCTCCGGTTCGCCGCGGGCTCGGGAGCTGTCGAACACCTTGCCGTCGGGCAGGCGACCCTCGTAGTGCACGCGCACGATGTCGGTCGCGCTCGGGGTCGGGCCCTCGCCGGCCTGCAGCGGTTGCAGCAGGGCGCCGGCGGGCAGACGGACCGTGCCCGGCGTCGCCGCCGCGTCCGCCAGCGTCGCGGCTCCGGCCTGCCGCTCGCGCGCGGCGAGCGCTTCGCGGCGCGCCGCCTGCAGGGCATGCAGTTTCGGCGCCTCGGCGGCGAGGTCGACCTTGGAGGGCCTGCCGAGCGCCCCATCCTCCAGGCCCTGCTGGACGACCGCGAGCTCCTCCGGCGTCAGCGCGAAGTCCTCGAGGGTGCGCGAGATGAGCTGGCCGAGCGTGTAGAGCGTCGGCGCGTCGTCGGACGGGGCCGGCGAGGGCGCGGCGGATGCTGCGGGCAAGCAGCAGAAGAGCAGTGCGACCACCGACAGCATTCTTGTTGTTCTCATGTCGTGCTCCGATGACGGTCTTTGGTATCTTGCGCCTTGCACAAGCCCTGTCAACCGGGAGCCGCCGATGACCCATGTCCTGTCCCCTGGAGCGACCGCGCGCGCGGTGCTCGGCCTGTTTTCGGTTCTGGTCGTGGCGGGCGGGGTCCCCGCCCTGCAGGGCGCCGAACGCAACCCCGCTGCCCGCGAGCCATCGGGTGCGCCCGTCACCGGCCGATTGATCATCGGCCTGCGCGGCGGCGCAGGTGGCGCCGAGTCGGCGATGAGCGATGGCGTCCGCGTCGCCGCCCTCGCGACACGGACGCGCCTCGCGCTCGGCAAGGCCTCGGCCATCGCGCCGCAGATGCAGGCGCTCACCGTCGAGGGCATCAGCGACGGGCGTTCGCTCGCCGACACGCTCGCCGTGCTGCGCGCCGATCCAGAGGTCGCCTTCGCCGAGCCCGACCAGCGGCGGCACCGGCACCTCGTGCCCAACGATCCGCTCTTCAACGCGCAGTGGTACCTGCAGTCGGCGCAGCCTGCGGCCATCGCCGCCGCCACGGCCTGGGAGTCGAGCGCCGGCGACAACGCCACCGGCAGCGACGGCATCGTGGTGGCCGTGCTCGACACGGGCGTGCGCTTCGACCACCCGGACCTCAAGCGCGCGAGCGCCGCCGGGCGCCTGCTGCCCGGCTACGATTTCGTGAGCGGCGATGGCGGCGGCTCGTTCAAGACCGCCAACGACGGCGACGGCCGTGATGCCGACCCGTCCGATCCCGGCGACTGGGTGACCTCAGCCGAGGCCACCGGCGGCTGCACGCAGGAAGACAGTTCCTGGCATGGCACCCGCGTGTCCGGGATCATCGGCGCGCTCGCCAACAATTCCACCGGCGTCGCGGGCTCGACCTGGCGCCCCTGGCTGCTGCCGGTGCGGGTGCTCGGGAAGTGCGGCGGCTACGATTCGGACATCATCGCCGGCATGCGTTGGGCGGCCGGGCTCAGCGTGGGCGGCATCCCCGCCAACCCGTATCCCGCGCGCATCCTCAACCTCAGCCTCGGCGGCACCGGGGCCTGCTCGGCGGCTTACCAGAGCGCGATCGACGAGATCGTGGCGCGCGGCGTGGTGGTGGTCGTGTCGGCGGGCAACGAGTCGGGCGCGGTCGCCTCGCCGACCAACTGCCGCGGCGCGGTGTCGGTGGTGGCGCTGCGGCACGTGGGCACCAAGGTGGGCTTCAGCAACCTCGGCGCGATCTCCACCATCGGCGCGCCCGGCGGCAACTGCGTCAACACCGGCGCCGGGCAGCCTTGCCTCTTCTCGATCGACACCACGACCAACGCCGGGCTCACCACGCCGGGCGCGGACACCTACACCGACCAGTTCAACTTCAACGTGGGCACCAGCTTCTCGGCGCCCATCGTCTCGGGCGTCGCGGCGCTGATGCTGTCGGTGAACGGCAACCTCAACAGCGCGCAGGTGACGGCGCGGCTGCGTGAAGGCGCGACCGCCTATCCGTCGCCGCCGGCCGGCATCCCGCTGTGCCACGAACCTGCCGGTCCCAACGACCTGCAGTCGAGCGAATGCGCCTGCAGCGCTGCGACCTGCGGCGCGGGGATGCTGAACGCCGTGGGCGCGGTGCGTGCGGCGCGACGGCCCATCGCGGCGGTCGCGTTGCCGTCCTCGGTGTCGGCCGGCCAGAACTTCACGCTGCAGGGCGGCGTTTCGGCGGCCTCCTGCGGACGCAGCGTCGGCACCTACGCCTGGACCGTGGTGGACGCGGGCACGGGCGGTTCCATCGTCTCCGGCGCCAACGCGGCCACCGTGCAGGCGGTCGCGCCCACCGCCGGGACCTTGCGGTTGCGGCTCACCGTGACCGACAACACCGGCGCCACCGATGTCGCCGACGTGAGCGTCACCAGCAGCGCGGCCACGAGCAGCGCGCCCGCCTCGACCGGCGGCATTGCCTGCCCTGTCGCGATCAATCCCAACGCCGGCAGCGGCGGCGGGAGCGGCAGTGGCGGCAGCGGCGGGGGCACGACCACGCCGACGACGCCCGCCAGCGGCGGCGGGGGAGGCGGCGGCGCGCCCGATCTGCTGTCGCTGCTCGCGCTCGCCCTGTGGGGCTTGGCGCGCGCGGCATCCACGACCCGTATCCGGAGAACTGCATGACCCAGACCGTCCTCATCACCGGCGCCTCGAGCGGCATCGGCGCGGAGCTCGCCCGCTCCTACGCGCGGGAGGGTGCGCGGCTCGTGCTGCTCGCGCGGCGCCGCGACCGGTTGGAGCAGCTGGCGGCCGAGGCGCGCGCCTTGGGCGCCGCCGAGGTGGAGGTGCACGAGGCCGACGTCACCCGCGAGGGCGATGTCGCGCGCGCGGTGGCAGCCTTGCAGGGGCGCGGCATCGGGCTCGATATCGTCTACGCGAACGCCGGGTTCGGCGTGGCGGGCATGATGCAGCGCCTGACCGTCGCCGATTACCAGCGGCAGCTCGACACCAACGTCATCGGCCTGCTGCGCACGGTCTACGAGACCCTGCCCGGCTTGCGCGCCGCGCGCGGGCGCCTGGTGCTGGTCGGCAGCGTGGCCGGGCACATCGCCTCGCCCGGGTCCTCGGCCTATTGCATGAGCAAGTTCGCCGTGCGCGCGCTCGCCGAGTCCTTCCGCGGCGACCTGCGCAGCGAGGGCATCGGCGTGACGCTGGTCTCGCCGGGCTTCGTCGCCTCCGACATCCGCCGCACAGACAACAAGGGGGTGCTGCGCGCCGATGCGCCGGACCCGATCCCGGCCTGGCTCATCGTGCCCACCGACCGTGCGGTGCGCGAGATCGTGCGTGCGGTGCGCCGCGGACGCCCCGAGATCGTGGTCACCGGCCACGGCAAGGTGCTGGTGTACATCTCGCGGCATTTCCCGTGGCTGCTGCGCTTCCTGTCGGCCCGTCTCTACCGCGGGCGCCCGGAACCCAAGTCGGCGGCGCAGGGCGGCGCATGAGCGGCGACCGCGCCCGCGGCACGCAGAGCCTGTTCCCGACGCTGATCCACGTCGCGCCGCTGCAGCGCGGCGGATCGGCGGCGCTCAACCGGCAGCTGCTCGCCGAGAGCCTGCAGTTGCGGGCCGATGATGCCGCGGGCCGGCGCTGGTCGGCGCGCAACTACCCGGGCGGCTACACCTCGTATGCCTCGCAGTCGCGCATGCAGCGCATCTCGCCCACCTTCGCGCGGCTCGAGCGGCTGCTCACGCGCCATGTGCGCGGCTTCGCCCGCGCGCTCGCGCTCGACCTCGAGGGCCGTGAGCTCGCGATGACCGATTGCTGGGTGAACATCATGCCGCGCGGCACCGCGCACAGCCTGCACCTGCATCCCTTGTCGACGATCAGCGGCACCTACTACGTGCGCACCCCGCGCGGCGCGCCCGGTCTCAAGTTCGAGGATCCGCG
>RFTM01000002.1 GCA_009923475.1 Gammaproteobacteria bacterium
GCCCTGGTGGTACTTCAGCTCCACCGTCAGCACCGACTTGGCGCCCTGCGCCTCGACGGTGTCGACAGGACCCGCCCCGCCGCCCGTGATGGCGAGCGTCAACGCGGTCGCGCGCTCGATGGCGAGACGGCCGACCTCGGGATCGACGCCGCGCTCGAAGCGTTGGCTGGCGTCGGTGGTGAGGCCATGACGGCGACCACGCCCTGCGATGGCCGACGGCGCGAACCACGCCACCTCGAACAGCACGCGGCGGGTCTCGGGCGTGACGCTGGTGCGCATGCCGCCCATCACGCCGGCGAGCGCCACCGGGCCTGCGGCGTCGGCGATCACGAGTTCGTCGGCCGCGAGCGGCACCGTACGGCCGTCGAGCAGGTCGCAGGATTCGCCGGCGGCGGCGAAGCGCACCGTCAGCGCGCCGCCCGCGACCTTGTCGAGGTCGTAGGCGTGCATCGGCTGGCCGAGCTCGAGAACGATGTAGTTGGTGATGTCGACCACCGGGCTGATGCTGCGTTGGCCGGCGCGGCGCAGCCGCTCGCGCAGCCACAGCGGCGAGGGCCGCGAGTTGTCGATGTCGAGCAGCACGCGCGCGTGGAAACGCGGGCAGGCCTCCGGTGCGGCGAGCGTGACCTCGGCCCGTCGGTCATGGGTCGCCGCGACCGCGGCGATCTCGCCGCCCGCAGGGCCGCCCACGGCGCGGCCCGTGATCGCGCCGACCTCGCGCGCGAGGCCCCGCACCGACATCGCGTCGCCGCGGTTCGGGGTGACGGCGAACTCGAGGATGGTGTCGTCGAGGCCCAGCGCCTCGCGAAGGTCGAGTCCCACCGGCAGGTCGGGCGGCAGTTCAAGGATGCCGTCGGACACCTCGGCGAGGCCGAGTTCCTTGGCCGAGCAGAGCATGCCGGCCGACTCGACGCCGCGGAGTTTCGCCGCCTTGATGCGCAGGTCGCCGGGCAGCACCGCCCCGACCTGCGCGAGCGCAGTGCGAAGTCCGGCGCGCGCGTTGGCCGCGCCGCAGACGATCTGGAGCTCCGCGCCGCCTGCGGCGACGCGGCAGACCTGCAGCTTATCGGCCTGGGGATGACGCTCGGCGGCGAGGATCTCGGCGACGACGACGCCGCTGAACGGCGGCGCGGCGGCCGAGACCGACTCGAGCTCGAAGCCCGCCATGGTCATGCGCGCGCCGAGCTCGCGCGGCTCGAGGCCTGGATCGACGGATTCCTTGAGCCAGTCGAGGGAGAGCTTCATGCGGCACCGAACTGGCGCAGGAACCGCAGGTCGCTCTCGTAGAAGAGCCTGAGGTCGTCGACGCCGTAGCGCAGCATGGCGAGGCGTTCGATGCCCATGCCGAAGGCGTAGCCGGTCCAACGCTCGGCGTCGACGCCCGCGGCGGCGAACACGTTCGGGTGCACCATGCCGCAGCCGGCGATCTCGAGCCAACCGGTGTGCTTGCAGACGCGGCACCCCGCGCCGTCGCAGAACACGCAGGACATGTCGACCTCGGCCGACGGCTCGGTGAACGGGAAGTAGGAGGGCCGCAGCCGCATGCGCAGGTCCTTCTCGAAGAACGCCCGCAGGAAACCCTGCAGCGCGGACTTGAGGTGCGCGAAGCTCACGTCCTCGTCGACCACCAGCCCCTCGACCTGGTGGAACATCGGCGAATGCGTCATGTCGTGGTCGACGCGGTAGACGCGGCCCGGCATGATCATCGCGAGCGGCAGCCTGCCCTTGCGCAGCTCGCGGATCTGCACCGGCGAGGTGTGGGTGCGCAGCAGGCGCCCGTCGGGGAAATAGAAGGTGTCATGCATCGCCCGCGCCGGGTGGTCGGCGGGGATGTTGAGCGCCTCGAAGTTGTGGAAGTCGTCCTCGATCTCGGGGCCGGTGGCGATCTCGAAGCCCGAATCGCGGAAGATGCGCTCGATGCGCAGCCGTGCGCGGGTGACCGGATGCACGCCGCCGCGCGCCTCGCCGCGCCCGGGCAGCGTGACGTCGATGCGGCCGGCGGCGAGTTCGGCCTCGACGGCCGCGCGCGAGAGCGCCTCGCGCGCCGACTCGACGGCCGCCTCGAACTGCTGCTTGGCCTCGTTGATGCACGCGCCCGCGGCGGGACGATCGGCCGCGGGCAACGCCCCGAGCGACTTCAGTTGCTCGGTGAACGCGCCTTTCTTGCCGAGCCAACGCACCCGCACCTCGTCGAGGGCGGCGAGCGTGGCGCTCGCCGCGACCTCGTCGAGGGACTGGCGCAGCAGGGTCGCGAGATCGCCCACGACCCGGTCCTCAGGCGATGCCGAGTGCTGCCTTGGCCTTGTTGGCGAGCGCTTCGAACGCCGCCGCGTCGTGCACGGCGATGTCGGCCAGCATCTTGCGGTCGACCTCGACCTGCGCGAGCTTGAGGCCGTTCATCAGGCGGCTGTACGAGAGGCCCACGCCGCGGGCCGCGGCGTTGATGCGCTGGATCCAGAGCGCCCGGTAATCACGCTTCTTGAGGCGGCGGCCCTTGTAGGCGTACTGCCCGGCCTTGATCACCGCCTGCTTGGCGGCGCGGTAGACCTTGCGACGTGCGTTGTAATAGCCCTTGGCCTTGCCCAGGACCTTCTTGTGACGGCGACCGGCGGTGACGCCACGCTTGACTCTTGCCATGTTCGTTTACCTCGGTGTGATCACTTGATGTGCGGGAGCAGCTGGTCGAGACGACCGACATCGCTCTCGTGCACGAGGCTCGAACCGCCCGAGCGCAGCTGGCGCTTGGTCTTGCGCGGCTTGTGGCCGAGGTTGTGGCGGCGGCCGGCGGAATAGGACTTGTAGCCCTTCGCCGTCTTGCGAAAACGCTTCGCTGCCGCCCGGTTGGTCTTCAACTTGGGCATCTTGCTCTCTCCTGTTGTGGCCCCGTTCGCAGGGCCCTCTCGGGCCCGCTGGCGGGCGGATGACCGTGCGGCTTGCGCCGCGCGGCCACCACTTGTCGCGCGTCCCCCTTGGACGCGCTATTTCTTCTTGGGCGCGAACACCATCACCATCTGCCGGCCCTCCATGAGCGGGAACTGCTCCACCGTCGCGATCTGCGCGAGGTCGGTGGCGACCCGGTCGAGGAGGCGGCGCCCGATATCGGTGTGCGCCATCTCGCGGCCTCGGAAACGCAACGTCACCTTGGCCTTGTCACCTTCGGTCAGGAAGCGGGTGAGGTTGCGCAACTTCACCTGGTAGTCCGCCTCTTCCGTGCCGGGGCGGAACTTCACTTCCTTGACCTGCTGCTGTTTCTGCTTCTTCTGCGCCGAGTGGGACTTCTTCTTCTGTTCGAAGAGGTACTTGCCGAAGTCCATGATGCGCACCACCGGCGGCTCGGCCATCGGCGAGACTTCGACCAGGTCGAGCTCGCTCGTCTGGGCCAGCGAGAGCGCTTCGAACCGCGTCATGATGCCGGCCTGGGTGCCGTCTGCCGCGATCACCCGCACCTGCGGCGCCGTGATGTCCTCGTTGCGCCGGATGCGCTTCGTTGCAGTCGAGATGTGTCAGTCCTCCAAAGTTCGTCGCCCGCGGCTTCCGAGCTCGATGCCCAGACGTTCGACGAACGTCTGCGGGGTCATCTGGCCCAGGTCCTTGCCGTTGCGGGTGCGCACGGATACCAGCCCCGCTGCCACTTCCTTGTCGCCCGCCACCAATAGGTACGGCACGCGTTGCAGCGTATGTTCGCGGATTTTAAAGCCGATCTTTTCGTTGCGCAAGTCGGTTTCAACCCGAAGCCCCTGATTTTTAAGGGATTCAGAGAGGGCCCGGAGGTAGTCGTCCTGACGATCGGTGATGCTGAGCAGCGCGACCTGCGTCGGGGCGAGCCAAGCCGGCAGCCGGCCCGAGTGGTGCTCGATGAGGATGCCGAGGAAGCGCTCGAGGGAGCCGAAGATCGCCCGGTGCAGCATGACCGGGGTCTGCTTCTGGCTGTGCTCGTCGATGTAATGCGCCCCCAACCGCCCTGGGAGGTTCAGGTCGACCTGCAGGGTGCCGCACTGCCAGTCGCGCCCGATGGCGTCGCGCAGCACGAACTCGAGCTTGGGGCCGTAGAAGGCGCCCTCCCCCGGGTTCAGGGAGTAGGCGATCCCGGCGGCGTCGGCGGCGGCCTTGAGGGCGGCCTCGGCGCGGTCCCAGATCTCGTCCGACCCCACGCGCTTGGCGGGACGGTCCGAGAACTTGATGCGCACGTCGTCGAAGCCGAAGTCGCGGTAGATGTCGAGGATGAGCTTGGTGACGGCGACCGACTCGCTCGTGATCTGGTCCGGGGTCACGAAGATGTGCGCGTCGTCCTGCGTGAAGGCGCGCACCCGCATCAGGCCGTGCAGTGCGCCCGAGGGCTCGTAGCGGTGCACCTTGCCGAACTCGGCGAAGCGGACCGGCAGGTCGCGGTAGCTGCGGATGCCCTGCCGGAAGATCTGCACATGGCCCGGGCAGTTCATCGGCTTGATGGCGTAGACGCGCTCGTCGGGCGTCTGCGTCGTGAACATGTTCTCGCCGAACTTCTCCCAGTGGCCCGAGGCCTCCCAGAGGCTGCGGTCCATGAGCTCCGGGCCGTTGACCTCGTCGAAGCCCGCCGCCTGCTGCTTGTCGCGCATGTAGGCGATGAGCGACTGGAAGACGCGCCAGCCCTTCGGATGCCAGAACACCGCGCCCGGCGCCTCTTCCTGCATGTGGAAGAGGTCGAGCTCGCGGCCGATCTTGCGGTGGTCGCGCTTCTCGGCTTCCTCGAGCCGCGTGAGGTAGTCCTTGAGGTCTTTCTCGCTGGTCCAGGCCGTGCCGTAGACGCGCTGCAGCATCTCGTTGCGCGAATCGCCGCGCCAATAGGCGCCCGCGACCTTCATCAGCTTGAAGACCTTGAGCTTGCCGGTGGAAGGCACGTGCGGGCCGCGGCAGAGGTCGACCCACTCGCCCTGCCCGTAGAGGCTGATGGTCTCGCCGGCCGGGATGCTGGCGATGATCTCGGCCTTGTAGTGCTCGCCCTTGGCCTTGAAGAAGGTCACCGCCTCGTCGCGCGGCATCTCGCTGCGCTGCACCGGCAGGTCCGCCTTGGAGAGCTCCGCCATCTTGGCCTCGATGGCGGCGAGGTCATCCGGCGTGAACGGGCGCTTGTAGGCGAAGTCGTAGTAGAAGCCGTCCTCGATGACGGGACCGATCGTCACCTGCGCATCCGGGAACAGCGCCTGGGTCGCCTGCGCGAGCAGGTGCGCGGTCGAGTGGCGGATGACCTCGAGGGCGTCCGGGTGCTTGTCGGTGACGATCTCCAGTGCCGCGTCCTGCGCGATCGTGGACGAGGTGTCGACCAGCTTGCCGCCGACCTTGCCCGCGAGGGCGGCCTTGGCAAGGCCGGAACCGATGCTGGCGGCGACCTGCGCCACCGTGACGGGCTGGTCGTAGGTCCTCTGGCTGCCGTCGGGCAGCGTGATCACCGGCATGGGAAGCGGACTCCGCGGAAGATGGTAGGCGCGAGTGGGATCGAACCACCGACCACCACCATGTCAAGGTGGTGCTCTACCACTGAGCTACGCGCCTGCCGAAAGGCCGCGAAAGATACCCCAACGGGCCCCACAGCGGCAACATCGGCGCGACATGGCCTCAGCCCGCGCGGGTCCCCGGCAGCCCGAGCCCCGCCCGTTTCAGGCGGTCGATCTCGTCGCGCAGCCGGGCCGCCTGCTCGAACTCCAGGTTGCGGGCGTGCTTGAACATCTCGGCCTCGAGCTGCTTGATGCGCCGCAAGGCCTGCTCCGGTCCGAGGGCCAGCACCCCCGCCTCCGCGGCTCCCGGGGCGGCCTGGGCGGCTCCAGGGACCTTTCCGGAGCGGGTGGAACCCTTGCCGGCCGAGCGGCCGCCCGCCCCCGTGCCGCGGCCCGTGAGGGCCGCCGCATACCCCTCGGCCCGGGCGCCTTCCATGACGTCCACCACCTGCTTGGCGATGCCGCGCGGGACGATGCCGTGCTCGGCGTTGAACTCGAGCTGCCGCTTGCGGCGGCGCGCGGTCTCGTCCATCGCCCGCTGCATGGAGCGGGTGATCCGGTCGGCGTAGAGGATGGCGCGGCCGTTGAGGTTGCGAGCGGCGCGGCCGATGGTCTGGATCAGCGAATTGTCGGAGCGCAGGAAGCCTTCCTTGTCGGCGTCGAGGATGGCGACCAGCGCGACCTCGGGCATGTCGAGCCCCTCGCGCAGCAGGTTGATGCCGACCAGCACGTCGAACACGCCGAGCCTGAGGTCGCGGATGATCTCGCTGCGCTCGACGGTCTCGATGTCGGAGTGCAGGTAGCGCACCTTCACCCCGTGCTCGTGCAGGTATTCAGTGAGGTCCTCGGCCATGCGCTTGGTGAGCGTGGTGACGAGCACGCGCTCGCCGCGCTCCACGCAGCGCAGCGCCTCGGACAGCAGGTCGTCGACCTGGGTGCGCACCGGGCGCACCTCCACCTCCGGGTCGACGAGGCCGGTCGGCCGCACCACCTGCTCGACCACCTGGCCCGCGTGGCGCGCCTCGTAGTCGCCGGGCGTCGCCGACACGAAGATCATCTGCGGCGCCATGCGTTCCCATTCCTCGAAGCGCAGCGGACGGTTGTCGAGCGCCGACGGCAGGCGGAAGCCGTACTCGACGAGGGTCTCCTTGCGTGAACGGTCGCCCTTGTACATCGCGCCGAGCTGCGGCAGCGTCTGGTGGCTCTCGTCGACCACCAGCAGCGCGTCGTCGGGCAGGTAGTCGTAGAGGCAGGGCGGCGGCTCGCCGGGCTCGCGCCCGGAGAGATAGCGCGAGTAGTTCTCGATGCCGGCGCAGTAGCCGACCTCCTTCATCATCTCCATGTCGAACAGCGTGCGCTGCTCGAGGCGCTGCGCCTCGACCAGCTTGTCGGCGGCGCGCAGCTCGGCGAGCCGCAGGCGCAGCTCGTCGCGGATCTGGTCGATGGCGCCGGTCAGCCGGTCCTTGGGCGTGACGAAGTGCGTGCCCGGGTAGACCGTATACCGCGGCAGCTTGCGCAGCACCTCGCCGGTGAGCGGGTCGAAGAGGGCCAGGGACTCGATGGTCTCGTCGAAGAGCTCGACGCGCAGCGCCTCACGCTGCGATTCGGCGGGGAAGATGTCGACCACGTCGCCGCGCACGCGGAAGGTGCCCTGCGAGAAATCCACCTCGTTGCGCGTGTACTGCATGTCGGCCAGCCGGCGCAGGAGCTTGCGCTGGTCGAGGATCTCGCCGCGCACGAGGTGCAGCACCATCGCGAGGTAGGCCTGCGGGTCGCCGAGGCCGTAGATCGAGGACACGGTGGCGACGATGATGGCGTCGCGGCGCTCGAGCAGCGCCTTGGTCGCCGAGAGCCGCATCTGTTCGATGTGCTCGTTGATCGAGGCGTCCTTCTCGATGTAGGTGTCGCTCGAGGGGACGTAGGCCTCGGGCTGGTAGTAATCGTAGTATGACACGAAGTACTCGACCGCGTTGTCCGGGAAGAACTCGCGGAACTCGCCGTAGAGCTGCGCCGCCAGCGTCTTGTTGTGCGCGAGGACCAGCGTCGGCCGCTGCACCGCGGCGATGACGTTGGCGATGGTGAAGGTCTTGCCGCTTCCGGTGACGCCGAGCAGCGTCTGGTGCGCGAGGCCCGTGCGCAGGCCGTCGACGAGCGCCGCGATGGCGGTCGGCTGGTCGCCGGCGGGGGCGTAATCGGAGACGAGGCGGAAGGCGTCCATGTCAGCCTGCCACTATAGCCCCGCAGGGCGCTTGCCGCTTGACGCGAACCGGGGGTTTCCCGACAATGCGCGGCCTTTTCCGCAAGGCCTCCTGTTCCCCGGTAGCTCAGTCGGTAGAGCGTCGGACTGTTAATCCGCAGGTCGTTGGTTCGAGTCCAACCCGGGGAGCCACCACCTCCAGCGTCTCCGCTGGACGTCGCACTTCATGGTCGTTGGTTCGAGTCCAACCCGGGGAGCCACCTTCACCCTTCGTAGGGCGACTTCCGGCGGTCCAAGTCGAAGAGCAGCTTGCTCACGAGGTGGGTGTCGAAGTACGGGCGGATCGACACCAGCTTGCCGTCCCGGGCCGTGAAGCGCACCAGGTAGTTGTTGGCGTAGATCTCGCCGCTGCGGGTCTTGCCCTGAGCGCGGTACTCGATCGCCGCCTCGTCGCCCTCGCCGATGAGGTTGTCGACATCGACGGTGTAGCCGGAATCGGGATCGAAGCCCCCGATCAGCGCCGAGACCAGGAAATCGACCGCCTCGCGCACCGGCACGACGCGCGGCTCGTGCAGGGTCTTCTGGAAGGTCCATCGCGCGTCGGGCGCACAGAGCGGATAGCCCTCTTCCTCGAGCTTGCCGCTCCAGAAGGCTTGCAGGAACCGCAGGCCCAAAGACTTGGCGTCGGTCTGGCCCCCGGCGTCCACGCTCAGGTCTCCTCGAGCACGTGCACCGTGAACTTGCCCGCGCCGATGCGGATCGGGATCGCCGTGCCCTGATACCGGTCGGCGAACCAGAAGTCCTCGGCGGAGGCGCGCGTCGGCCAGCGCGAGATCGCGAAGATCTGCTCCTTCCATTCGCCCGACAGCGGCACCACCTCGCCCGCGGCGAGCGCGAAGGCCTCGTAGTAGCTGCCCCGCTCTTTCATCATCGGCAGGATGATGTCGCGGTACTTGTCCATCTGCGCGGGGTTGCTGCCCGTGCCCTGGATGACCATCAGCGCGTTGCGCAGGCCTTTCGGCGGCCGCGGCACGCTCGCCACCGTCGGGATGTCCATCATCTGCGGCAACCCTGCGGCGGGCAGGCCGTTGACCTGCAGCACCTTCGGGATGCTGTGCGCCGGCATGTTGGCCTTGAGGTGCGGCAACAGCGACTGGCGGACGAGCGGCGCGATGCGCGCCGGGTCGGTCATGCTCGCGATGAGCATGCCGGCGCCGACGGTACCCGGCTCGAAGCAGGCCACCCGACCGGCGGGCGCCCGGGCATGCACCTGGGCCCCGCCTTCGGTGAGCAGCTTCGCCGCCGTCTCGAGCAACCGGACCTGCCCCGGATGCTCACCCGCGAGTTCCACCAGGATGAACCCGGGGTTGGGCGTTTCGGCCATGGCTTCGAGACTCCCTTCGAGGTCCAGCAGCAACGTCAAGCGCGGGGCTCAGAACCCGACGCGGAACGACACGCCGAAGGTGCGCGGCGCACCCATCACCGACTGCGGCACGAGACCGCCCGCCGGCGCGATGCCGCTCTCGAGCACCGTCGAGTAGTAGTCCTTGTCGGCGACGTTGTCGACGTAGGCGGTCACGCCGTACTTGTCGTCCGCGGAACGCCAGCCGGCGCGCAGGTTGAGGAGGCCGTAGCCCTCCTGCGCCACCGCGTTGCGGTTGAACTGCGTGAAGTACTGCTTGCCCTTGTAGGCGTAGTCGCCGCGCAGGCTGAGCTCGCCGCCGTTGAACGAGGTGGTCCAGCTGAGGCCCACGTTACCGGCGAACGGCGGGGCACGGCGCAGGTCGCAGCCCGCGAGGGAGACCGCCTGCGAACCCGTGGTGAAGGGCCCGACGCGGCGCTCGCAACCGCCCGCGTAGTTGCCGAGCGAGGTCGCGGCAGAGCCGCCGGCCGGCAGCGGGGTGACCGCCGGATCCTCGGTCAGGAACTCGTCGTACTGGGCATCAAGGAAGGCTGCGCCGGCGTTCAGCTCGAAGCCGTTGCCCAGCGCGGCGCGCAGCTCGGCCTCGAAGCCGCGCAGCGTCGCCTTGCCGGCGTTGGTGAGCACGTCGGACGCGTTGGTGATCTTGCCGACCTGCATGTCCTTGTAGTTGTACTGGAACACGCCGAAGTTGGCGATCACGCGGCCGTCGGCGAGCTTGGTCTTGAGGCCCGCCTCGTAGCTCCACAGGTATTCCGGATCGTACGGCGCCTGCCGTCCGATCAGGTTGAAACCGCCGCTCTTGAAGCCGCGCGTCGCCGACACGTAGCCCATGATGTCGTCGGTGAAGTCGTGGTCGATGCCGAACTTCGGCGTGACCGCGCTCCAGCTGTCCTGCAGCACGTCGGCCCAGGTCTTGCCCGCGGGGTATCCGAGGAACTGCGGCGTGAAGACGAGGTTCGACAGCAGGTAGTACATGTCGCCGTCCTTCTCGTCCTTCGTGTAGCGCACGCCGGCGGTGACGCGCGTGGCGTCCGTCAGCGAATAGGTGCCCTGCGCGTAGGCCGAGTAGGACTTCGTGTTCGACTTGCCGTCGATCAGGATGCCCTCGATGCTGCCCGCCGGGAAGCCGAGCGCGCCGGCGAGGCCGTTGAACGCGAGGCCGCTGAAGGTCTTGCTGTCCTCCTTCAGGTAGAACGCGCCGAGGATCCACTTGAGGGCGCCGTCCCCGGTGTTGGAGAGCTGGAACTCCTGCGTCAGCTGCTTCGAGTCGTCGTCCTGGAAGTAGGTGACGAAGAAGACGTCGGTGCCGTCGCCGTCGTTGAGCCAGGAGTAGATGGTCTTGCGGTAGGCGGTCTGCGACATCAGCTGCAGGTCGCCGAGGTCCCAGGTGAGCTTGAGGTTGGCGGCATCGGTGTGGGCACGGCCGATGCTCGGAACGCGCCGGGTGGAACCGACGATGTTCTGCTCGTAGCCCTGCGAGACCTCGCGCAGGCTGGGCAGGCGCTTGTCGGTCGGCGCGGTCCAGTAGATGTTCGGGTCGCCGGCGGCGTGCGTGAAGTACTTGAACGCCGTCGGGTTGCTGTCGTCACGGGTGACATCGACCTGCAGCAGGCCGCTGAAGGTGTCCGAGGGCTGGAACGCGATCTGGCCGCGCACCGCCCACAGGTCCTGGTTGTCGAGCTGGTCGTTGTCGCGCGCCTTGGCGGTCGCGAACTTGTTCTCCGTGAACCCGTCACGCTGCGCCCAGAGCACAGACAGGCGACCGGAGACCGTGTCGCTGAACGGCGCGTTGAGGGCGCCCTCGACGCGCACCTTGGAGTAGTTGCCGACGTCGAGCTTGGCGTAGCCGCCGAAGTCCTTCTCGGGCTTGCGCGAGATGATGTTGATGACGCCGCCGGTCGCGTTGCGGCCGTACAGCGTGCCCTGAGGACCGCGGAGCACCTCGACGCGCTCGGTGTCGAAGAAGTCGAAGATCGAGACCGAGGAACGCGCGACGTAGACGCCGTCCTGGTGGATGGCGACGCCCGGGTCGCTGCCGACCGAGAAGTTCTCGGTGCCGACGCCGCGGATGACGACCTTGCCGATGACCTCCTTCTGCACCACGAGACCCGGCGTCAGGTTGGAGAGGCCGTCGGTGGTGGTGATGCCGGCGCTCTCGAGCTCGGCGCCCGAGAAGGCGGCGATGGAGATCGGGGTGTCCTGGACCGTGCCCGAGCGCTTCTCGGCGGTGACGACCACCTCTTCGAGCACGTCGTTCTCGGCTGCGATCGCGGGGGCGGCCGCGACGAGCGCGGCCACGGCGGCGGCGACGAGCCGCGAGGTCTTGGGCTGATGCATGGAAAAGTTCCCTCCAAAGTGCGGCCTTGGCCGCGTGACGATCCCTTGCGAAGAGTCTCTTTCGCCCCTTCGCGCCAAGTCAAGCAGTCCGCTGAACTTTTGGTTCACGGTTATGGACGACGAAACAACTGTGGTGGCCGTCGCGCAACTCGCGCTTGAGCACCTTGCCGCCGATGTTGCGCGGCACCGCCGCGATGAAGCCGATCTCGCGCGGCGCCTTGTAGGCGGCGAGGCGCGCGCGGCAGAACGCCGCGATGTCCTCGGCCAACGGCTGCCCGCCCTCCTGCCCTTCGCGCAGCACCACGAAGCCGCGGACGCGCTCGCCCCAATGGTCGTCGGCCACGCCGACGACGCAGGCCTCGCGCACCGCGGGGTGCTGCTCGAGCACGATCTCCACCTCGCGCGGATAGACGTTGAAGCCGCCGGACACGACCATGTCCTTCTTGCGGTCGACGATGTAGAGGAAGCCTTCCTCGTCGCGGCGCGCAAGGTCGCCCGCGCTGATCCAGCCGCCCTCGCGGCTGCACTCGGCGGTCCACTCCGGGTGGTTCCAGTAACCCTCGAAAAGGTAGGGGGATCGCGAGAAGAGCTCGCCCACCTCGCCCACCGGCACCTCGCTGCCGTCGGGCGCGAGCAGCCGCACCTCGTTGAGCGCGAACGCCCGTCCCACCGACTGCCGCGTGCGCAGCTGGTCCTGCGGGCGGATGTTGGTGACGATGCCGGCCTCGGTGGAGCCGTAGGTCTCGTGCAGCAGCCCTTCGCCGAAGTAGGCGACGATGCGCTCCTTCACCGGCTGCGGCAGCGCCGCCGCGTTGGAGATGATGGTCCGCAGCGTCCGCGCCGTCCCCTTGCGCCGCGCGAGCGTCTCGGGCGGCAGCGCGAAGATGGCCTGGAAGTGCGTGGGCACCATGAAGACGCCGCTGAACGCGCCCTCCGCCAGCCGCTCGAGCACCTGCGCGGGGTCGAAACGCGGCGCGATCTCGGCGAACCCGCCGAAGTAGAGCGTGCACATCGCGAAGGCGAAACCCGCGCCGTGCGACATCGGCGCGAGCGCGTAGAACCGGTCGTCCGGCCCGTAGCAGCCGTACTCCATGGCCATGCCGTGGAAGGTGAGCGTGCGCGAGCGGTGCGAGATGACGATGCCCTTGGGCTGGCCGGTGGTGCCCGAGCTGTACACCAGCGTGAACGGCTGGGTCTCGTCGAACCGGGGGAGCTCCGCTTCGGTGACGGGCGATTGCCCGGCGAGCCAGCGCTCGTAGGCCGGGCCGAGCACGATGAGCCGGCCGATGCGGTCCCCGAGACCCATCGCGATCGCCTCGCGCGCCACCGTCTCCAAGGAAGGATGCACGACCATCACCGAGGGCGTGCAATCGCGGCAGGCCGCCGCGATCTCGGCGGCAGGGCTGCGGGGGTTGAGCGTGACGACGATGCCGCCCGCGTCGCTGAAGCCGCAGAGCACCTCCGGATACTCGGCGCAGTTCGGCGCGAGCATCGCCACGCGGTCGCCGAGCTTGAGACCGAGCTCACGCACCGCCCCTCCCGCGAGCCGGAGCACGCGGTCGCGGAGCTGGCCGTAGGTGAACTCGCGGTCCTCGCAGCGCAGCGCGGGCCGGCCCGGCTCGCGCTGCCCGACGGCATGCAGGCCGTCGGAGATGCGCAGCGGACGGTAGAGGCCGCTCACTTGCCCTTGCCCCGCCCGGCCTTCGCGCGCGCTTCCTTGGCGAGCAGCGCCTTGTAGCCGGGCAGCTTGAAGACCCGCAGGGCGTTGTCGCGCAGCAGCGCGCGCTCGGATTCGGGCCGCAGACCGAGCTCCTTCACGTCGCGCATGGCCCGCTCGGGGTCGATGACGGGCCAATCGGTGCCGAACAACACCTTCTGCCGGCCGTAGGTGTTCATGTAATGCACGTATGAGGCGGGCCAGTGCTTGGGCGCGTAGGCATCGCCCGCCGTATAGACGTTCTCGTGCTTCCAGCACATCGAGATCATCTCGTCGGTCCAGGGCACGCCGATGTGGATGCCGATCAGCGTGAGCTCGGGGAAGTCGATGGCCACCTGGTCGAGGGTGATCGGGCGGCCGACGCTCGGCAGGCGCCGCTCGCGCGAGTACACGAGGTTGTGGCCGACCTGCATCATGATCGGCACGCCGAGCTCGGCGCACTTGGCGTAGTACGGGTAGTACTTGGCGTGGTCGGGCGCGAGGCCGAACCAGTGCGGGTAGAGGTGGGCGCCCACGAAGCCGAGGTCGCGGACCGCGTGCGTGAGGTCGGCGAGGCCCTTCATGCCGCGGAACGGATCGACCCCGGCGAGCCCCGAGAAACGGTCCGGCCAACGCTCGCAGACCTTGGCGATGCGGTCCATCGGCAGCTCGAAGGAGCCGCGCACGTTCATGTCGCCGGCGCGGACGGCGATCAGCAGCGACCGCTCGATGCCGGCGCGGTCCATCTTGCGCAGATAGTGGCTGACCGGCATGCCGCCCCAATAGCGCTTGTCGAGCCGGATCTGCGCCTTGAAGGTGTCGTCGATGCCGGTCTGCTTGAGGCGGACCGCGGTCGGGTCGAACAGGTTGCAGACGATGTCGATGGCGCCGCTCATGGGGATACCCTAGCCGATAGTTCACAGGTTTGCATTTACAGTCCACGGGTATGAACCTATATTGCGACTCAGGATAAGACCGCAGCGGAGCGCAACATGGCCACCACGCCCCAGCCCGACGAAGACCGCGGCACGGCCGCCGGCGCCACCGTGAAGTCCGCGGGCCGCGTGCTCGAGGTGCTCGAACTCCTCGGCAACGTACGCAAGCCGCTCTCCGCCTCCGAGATCGGGCGGCTGCTCGACTACCCGAAGTCGAGCACCAACGTGCTGCTCAAGTACCTCACCAACCTCGGCTACCTCTCGTTCGACCCGGACACGATGCATTACTTCCCGTCGCTGCGCGTGACGTCGCTCGGCGCCTGGATACCGGCCGCGCTCTACGGCATGGGCGACGCCGCATCGATGCTCCAGGAACTGCACGACGTCACCGGCGAGACGGTGACGCTGTCGATGCGCTCGGGTCAGGCGATGCGCTTCATCCGGGTGCTCCCGGGCAGTTTCTTCATCGCGCTCAAGATGGACGAGGGCACGGTCGCGCCGCTGTTCGGCACCAGCGTCGGCGCGGCGTTCCTCGCCACGCGTCCGCCCGCCGAGGTCGAGCGGCTCGCCGACGCGGCGCGCAGCATGGCGCGGACCCGGGTCGCGCGGCAGGCCATCGACCAGACCCTGGAGAGCCTGCCGCAGGTGCGCAGCACCGGCTACTCGGTGGCCTTCGCCAGCCTGTTCCCGGACACCGGCGCCATCTCGATGGCCCTGCCCCCCGCCAGCGACGGCAACGTGCTGGTGCTCGGCGTCGGCGGACTCAGCGACCGCATACGCCGCAACGAGCGGACCATCGCCCGCGCGATGCGCAGCGCGATCACCACCCACCTCGTCGCGCCCGCGCGCAACTGACAGGCGGAACGACAGACCCGTCGCGTCCACATACGTGAAACGCGCATTTCCATCCATGAATTGGCGAATAGACTCAACCCACACGCCCGAAGCGGCCGATCCGCAAGGCTCAAGCATCCGGAGGACACAGACATGACCACGGCCACCGCCCCCACCCTCTCGAACGACGCCATGCTCGCCCTTTACCGCACGATGGTGCGGATCAACGAGAGCGACAAGGCGGTGACGCGCGGCCTCAGCGCCGGCGAGATCATGTTCCAGTACTACCCGGTCGGCGGCCAGGAGGCGATCTCCGCCGGCATCGGCGCCGCCCTGCGCGCCGACGACTTCGTCGCCACCACCTACCGCGGCATCCACGACATCGTCGCCAAGGGCACGCCGCTCGACGCCATCTTCGCCGAGCTCTACGGCAAGATGGCCGGCACCTGCAAGGGCAAGGGCGGACCGATGCACCTGTCGGACCCCACCTCCGGCCTCATGCTCACCACCGGCATCGTCGGCGCCGGCCTGCCGATCGCCAATGGCCTCGCGCTCGCCGAGCAGCTGCACGGCACCGACCGCGTCTGCGTCTGCAACTTCGGCGACGGCGCGACCAGCATCGGCGCCTTCCACGAGGCGCTCAACCTCGCCGCCGTCTGGAAGTTGCCCGTCATCTTCGTCTGCCAGAACAACCAGTACGCCGAGTACACCGCGCTCGACGAGTACACCCTCACCAAGGATTTCTCGAAGCGCGCGGCCGCCTACGAGATGGCCGGCGTGCGCGTCGACGGCACCGACCCGGTGGCCGTCCACGAGGTCGCCAAGGCCGCCGTCGCGCGCGCCCGTGCCGGCCAGGGCCCGACGCTGATCGAGGCGGTCTGCCACCGCCTGCAGGGCCACGCCTTCGGCAGCGACGACACCCACATGGACCACGCCGCCCTCGCCGCCGCCAAGGCCGCGGCGCCGGTCGGCCGCTTCCGCCAACGCCTCATCGACGCCGGCATCGCCACCGACGCCGCGCTCAAGGACCTCGAGGCCGCCATCCGCAAGGAGGTCGACGCCGCCAGCGACCACGCGCGC
This sequence comes from Gammaproteobacteria bacterium, assembly GCA_009923475.1. Taxonomy (GTDB): domain Bacteria; phylum Pseudomonadota; class Gammaproteobacteria; order Steroidobacterales; family Steroidobacteraceae; genus UBA964. The sequence goes on from RFTM01000002.1 coordinate 15,974, forward strand.
GCGGCGGCGGCGCCGGCCGCGAGCGAGCTCTACACCGACGTGTTCGCCGACCAGACGCTGATCCCCGACCATGTCATCGCCACCGCGCAGCCCAAGGCGGCCGGCAGCTACGCGCCCAAGTCGGAGCGAATGATGACCTTCGGCCAGGCCGTCAACGAAGCGCTCGCCATCGCGCTCGAGTCCGACAAGGACGTGTTCCTGCTCGGCGAGGACATCGCCGACCCGGCGGGCGGCGTGGTCAAGACGACCTATGGCCTGTCCACCAAGTTCGGACGCGATCGCGTCCGCCCGACGCCCATCGCCGAGCAGGCGATCGTCGGCGCGGCGGTGGGCGCCGCGATGGCCGGCATGAAGCCGGTCGCCGAGATCATGATCAACGACTTCCTCATGGTCTGCATGGACCAGGTCGGCAACCACGCCGCGAAGCTGCGCTACATGTCCGGCGGCAAGACCAGCGTGCCGCTCGTCATCCGCACGCTGACCGCGGGTTTCGTCGGCAGCTTCGGCGCCCAGCACTCGCAGTCGCTCGAGGCCTGGCTCGCGCACACGCCGGGCCTCAAGGTCGTCTATCCGAGCACGCCGGCGGAGGCCAAGGGACTGCTGCTCTCGGCCATCCACGACCCCGATCCGGTGGTCTTCTTCGAGTCGATGCGCGCCTACTTCGCGCCGGGTCCGGTGCCCGAGGGCGACTACCGCATCCCGCTCGGCCAGGCCGACATCAAGCGTCCCGGCAAGGACGTCACGATCATCACCTACGGCTGGGCCGTGGGCGAGGCGCTGGCCGCCGCCGGCACGCTGTCCAAGGAAGGCATCGAGGCCGAGGTGCTCGACCTGCGCACCGTGGTGCCGCTCGACGTCCCCGCGATCCTCGAGAGCGTCGGCCGCACCAAGCGCGCCATCGTGCTGCACGCGGCCGTCGAGTTCGGCGGCTTCGGCGGCGAGATCGCGAGCATCATCCACTCGCGCCTGCACGGGCAGCTGGCCGCGCCGGTGGCGCGCGTCGGCGCGCGCTACACCCCGGTGCCGTTCACCGCGGGCCTCGAGAACCTGCACTTCCCGCAGGCGGACCGGGTGGTCGAGGCCGCCCGGGCCATGCTGAAGCGCTGAACCCGGGACGACGATGGCCACCACGCTGCGCATCCCGAAAGCGGCGGTCTCCATGCGCGAGGGCACCCTCGTCGCGTGGCTGGTCGCGGACGGCGCCACCGTCTCCGAAGGCGAGCCGATCTACACGCTCGAGCTCGAGAAGTCGACGATGGACGTGGAGTCGCCGATGAGGATGCCCCCGACACCGACGGTGACACCGAGATTGTAGAACAGGTTGGCCACGGTCACGAGGCC
>RFTM01000011.1 GCA_009923475.1 Gammaproteobacteria bacterium
CTGCTCGGCGCGCTGGCGCTGGAGGCCCGCGGCCAGGGTTTCGGGCGCCTGGCCTGGCCGGTGATGGGCGCCGCGGCCCTGTCACTGACCGTGGAGGTGGCGCAGCACGCGCTGCCGCCGCGCGACCCCGCCCTCTCCGACTGGGTGTTCAACACCGTCAGCGCTGCCTTCGGCGCGGTGCTCGCCATCGGCTGGCGGGCCCTGCCCCGCAGCCGGTTCACGCCGGCGCGGGATCCTGCAGGCGGCCGCGGCGGGATCGAAGCCGGCCCGGCGCTCGGCGTGTTGGCGGCCCTCTGGGTGGCCGCGCATCTGGCCCCTTTCGTGCCGCGCCTGCGGCCCGGGCGGGTGAGCGCCGCGCTCGAAGCGAGCCTCGCCCTCGACCTTTCACCGAGCCGGGTGCTGTCCTGGATCGCCTGCTACCTCGTGCTCGCCGCCGGCCTGCGCGCGGCGACGCGTTGGGGCGCGTTCTGGAGCGTGCTGCTCACCGTGACCTTGGCGTCGCTCGGGCTGCGCCTGTTGTTCGTCGGTCAAAGGCTCTCTCCCGACGAGGTGCTGGGCGCCCTGGTCGCCCTGCCGATGGTGGCGCTGCTCGGCATCGGTCGCCTGCGCTGGGATCCGACGCCGGTGTTCCGCGCCACCTGCATCGCGGTCCTCGCCGCGGGTCTTTGGCCCGCCGTCGGGACGGCCCCGGGCGCGACCGATATGGCCTGGCTGCCGTTCGCAGAGCTCGCCGGCGCGGCGTCCGATCCGGGATCGCTGCCGGCGATCGAGCGGCTGTTCCTGGGCATCGGCCTCGCCTGGCTTGCCTGGGGCAGCCGCACCCGACGGCTGACCCCGCTGCTGATCGCGTTCCTGGTCGCGGCCGCGGTCGAGTTCCTGCAACAATGGATACCGGGCCGCCTGCCCGACACCACCGACCTGGCGGCGCTGCTGATCGGCGCCGCGTTGGTGCAGGCCGTGCCCGCACCCCTGCGCCGTCCCTGAGACCTCAAGGAGACACCGTCATGGACAAGACCGTGCTGCGCTGCCTGTTCGGCGCCATCCTGCTCTCGCTGCTCGCGTTCACCACCTTCGCCAGCCTGCAGCAGTCCGTGCTCGACTGGCAGGGCCTCGTGCGCCGCCCGGACAACTGGTGGACCATCGCGACGCTGATGGATGCCTATTACGGCTTCATCACCTTCTATGTCTGGGTGTTCTGGAAGGAGCGACGCGCCCTGGCGCGCGCCGCCTGGTTCGTCGCCATCATGCTGCTCGGCAACATGGCGATGGCCGCCTATGTGCTGCGCGAGCTGTCGCGGCTCGCGCCGGACGAGCCGGCATCCGCGATCCTGACCAAGCGCCATGGTTGAGTTCCTGCGCCGCCGTCTCGTCGAGCCGGTCCTGGCGCTGCTGCGCCAAGGCTTGGCGCCGCGCGAACTCGCGCTGTGCCTCGCGCTCGGCACGGGCATCGGCCTGTTCCCGGTGCTCGGCGTGTCGACCCCCCTGCTGGCCGCGATCGCGCTGCTGCGGCGCCTGAACCTCGCGGCCATCCAGCTCGTCAACTACCTCATCTACCCGCTGCAGTTGCTGCTCATCATCCCCTTCGTGCGGCTCGGCGAGGCCCTGACCGGCGCCGCGCCGCAGCCGCTGACCCTCTCCGCCGGGCTCGAGATGATGTCGCAGGGCGCATGGCAGGCCGTCGTGACGCTCTGGGACGCCATCGTCCACGCCGCGCTCGGCTGGGCGCTGATCGGCCCGGCCGGCATCTACGTGATGTATCGTCTGCTCGAACCAGTCCTGCGGCGGGCCTCGCAGAAGCTGACCTCCGGGGACGCGCCATGACCGAAGCCACCAAGACCGGCGACCCAAGCCCCTCCCTCGCGATGCGCCTGCTCGAGTCCGACCGGGTGCCCGACTGGCTCATCCGCCGCCGCATCCGCGCGCTGCTCGCGCAGCGCCTCGCCGAGGAGGACAAGGGCGGCCCCGAGGCGCAGCAGGCCCACCTGATGACGATGGTGCGGCGGCTGCGCGAGAGCCCCATCGCGATCCACACCGACGCCGCCAACGCGCAGCACTACGAGGTGCCGACCGCCTTCTACCTCAAGGCGCTCGGCCCGCACCTCAAGTATTCCAGCTGCTTCTACGACGACTTCGACGTGTCGCGCGCGGCCGCCGGCCTCGGCGCCGCCGAAGCGCGCATGCTCGCGCTCACCTGCGAGCGCGCGCGGCTGCGCGACGGCGATCGCATCCTCGAGCTCGGCTGCGGCTGGGGATCGCTGTCGTTGTGGATGGCGGAGCATTACCCGGCCTCGCGCATCACGGCGGTCTCCAACTCGCGCACCCAGAAGGCCTTCATCGACGCGCGCGCCGCGGAACGCGGGCTCAAGAACCTCGAGATCGTCACCCGCGACGCCAACCAGCTCGAGTTCGACGCCGGCACGCGCTTCGACCGCGTGGTGTCGGTGGAGATGTTCGAGCACATGCGCAACTACGAGACGCTGCTCGGGCGCATCGCCGGATGGATGGCGCCGGGCGCGACGCTGTTCGTGCACATCTTCACGCACCATCGCTACGCCTACACCTTCGAGGTGCGCGACGAGAGCGACTGGATGGCGCGGTACTTCTTCACCGGCGGCATCATGCCGAGCGACGACCTGCTGCATTACTTCCAGCGCGACCTGCGGCTGGTCGACCACTGGCAGGTCGACGGGCGCCACTACCAGCTCACCTCCGAGGCCTGGCTGCAGAACATGGACGCGCAGCGCGCCTCGCTGATGCCGGTGCTGGCCGAGGCCTACGGCGCCGACCAGGCGTTGCGCTGGTGGGTCTATTGGCGTGTATTCTTCATGTCCTGCGCAGAACTCTTCGGCTACCGGGGCGGACGCGAATGGATCGTCTCGCACTATCTCTTCGAGCGGCGCTGATCCTGCTGGCGGTGTCGGCCTGCGGGCCGGTCGCCGCGCAACCGGCGGACGAGCGCGTGGCCGAGCACGCCCGGTTGCGCGAGGCCTTGACGGCCGGCCGCCTCGAAGAGGCCGCGGCCCACGCCGCGACGGTGGTGTCGCTCACCGAGGCCCGTTTCGGCGCCGCCTCGCGCGAGCTCGTCAATCCGCTCACCAACGCCGGCACCGTCGCGTTCCGCCGCGGCGACCTGGCCGCGGCCGAGGCCGCCTACAAGCGCGCCGTGACGCTCATCGACGGCAAGGTCGCCGGTGCCGACCGCGACCTCATGCGGCCGCTCACGGGCCTCGGCGAGACCTGGCTCGCGGCAGGCAGGCCGGCTGATGCGGTCGTCGCGCTGAAGCGCGCCGTCGACCTGTCGCGCAACCTCGACGGTCTCTACAACATCGCCCAGCTCGACATCGTCGACCCGCTGATCGAGGGCTACACTGCGATCGGCGCGGTCGCCGAAGCCGACCGTGAACACCAGTTCGCGTTCCGCGTGGCCGAGAGCGCGTACGGCAAGGAAGATCCGCGGCTGCTCGACCCTCTCGACCGGCTCGCACGCTGGCATGAGTCGCAGCTGCGCTTCGGCACCGCGCGCGGCCTGCATGCCCGCGCGCTGCAGATCGCCGAGAAAGGCGCGAAGACCACCCCGGTCACGGGGGTGCCGGCGCTGCGCGGCCTGTCGCGCACCTGGCTGGGCGAGGCGCTGTACGGGCCCGAGACGCCCGAGACCGGCACGCCGGAGATGACGACCGGCGACAACGAGCTCTTCAGCAACGTGCAGGGCGGCGGACGCCTCAACCCCGACGGCGAGCGGGTGCTGCGCTTCGCGGTCGACGTGCTCCGCGCCGCCCAGCCCGTCGACCAGGCGACGCTCGGCGAGACGCTGGTCCAGCTCGGCGATTGGCGGCTGCTCGCCGGCAACCAGGGCAGGGCCGAGGCCGCGTACGCCGAGGCCTGGAAGGCCCTGGTCGCCGCCGGCGCCGGCAAGAAAGGCCTGCTCGAGCAGCCGCGCCAGCTCTTCTATCGTCCGCCGCCGTCATCCGCCGCGAGGCTGGCGCCCGCCGACGCGTCCCAGTACGTGGCGCGCGATGTCGAACTGCGGCTGCGCGTCGGCCGCGACGGCAAGGTGCTCGATGCGCGCCTGCCTGACGGTACCGAACCGGACGCCGTGCAGCGGTCGGTGATGTTCGCGGCGCGCAAGGCGCGCTATGCACCGCGCGTCGAGGCCGGCGTGCCGACCGAGACCGACGACCTGCCGCTCCGCGAGCGGATGTTGATCAAAGCACCGCAGCAGGCACCGCCCAGGCCACGCCGCCGCGGGTCTCCTCGTGGCGGTAGTTGCGCTGCTCGGCGGGCAGCACCAGGCCGACCTTGGCCGGGACCTGCGTGATGAGCGGCTGCGGGAACACCGGGCGCGGCTCGATCTGCACGGTGCCGCAGCCGCCGAGCAGGACAGCCATGCCTAAAGCCGCGGTCAGTCGCCCCCGACGCATCGATCGACCCCTCCCACGCTGACGCGGATCAGGCACTGGTCGGTCTGGGTGAGCCCGACGAAGGTGCCGTCATTGCGCTCGCTCACGATGCGCATCAGAGCCGAAAAGCGCGGGTTTGTAAACGGCACCTTCGGGAAGCCGATGCCGTGGATGCGCACCCGCTTGCGGCCGCCCTGGTCCGGCCGGTTGAGCCGGTCGATGGCATCGACCGCGCCCTGGATGCTCTCGCCGTTGAAGTCGTCGCCGAGCACGTAGATGCTGATGCGGCGGTCCGCCGACCAATAATTGGCGATCGCCGCCTCGATGCCGTCCTCCGGGCTCGAGTCGCTGAACGCCTGCCAGTCCCGCACCCGCATCACGATGTCGTCGCGCAGCTGCCGCGAGTCGGTGAGCCAGCGGCCCCGCGTGCCGCGGAACAGTTCGCGGCCGTTGTCGTCGACGATCTGCAGGCCCTTCAGCTTCGGGTAGATGTCGAGGATCTCGCGCATCACCTTGACCACCGTCTCGCGGTGCACGTCCATGCTGCCGGAGGTGTCGACGAGGAAGATCACGTAGTCGCTGTCGACCGGGATGCCGCCCACCGCCGCGGTGGAGACGCGTCGACGGGTGCGCGCCGCCGACTGCAGCTTCTCGTTCTCCTGCATCAGGTCCTGGTAGGCCGACAGCAGCTCGTTCTCGACGATGTTGCTGACGGCGGCCTCCTGCCGCGAGGCCGCGAACTGTCCGCGCACGCTGCTCATCTCGCCGGCCGCGCGCGCGAGGTTCAGGCGCTCGCGCTGCAGCAGGTCGACGCGGCCCTTGAGCTCGCGCTCGAGCCGGTCGCTGTCGCCCCGGATGGTGTACAGCTCGGCCTGCAGCCGCTTGATCTGGCCCTCGAGGTCCTCGCGCGAACGCTCGATGACGAGCGGCTGGCCGAACTCGGACAGCACCAGCAGCAGGATGATCGCGCCGAAGCCGCAGCAGATCACGTCCAGGAAGGACAGGCTGAAGACCTCTGCCTCGCGGCGTCGCAATGCCATGGCGGCGCCTCAGGGCCAGTCCGGCGACGGGATCACGAACGACCCCTTGGTGCGCAGCGCGAGCCCCCAGAACCGGTGCGGGCCCGGCACCTCGCCTTTCATGGGCAGCAGCACGACGTCGATGGGTGTCTTGGGGTCGACGCCGCGCACCGCCTCGTCGAACAGCCGCGCGCGTTCGCCGACGTCGATGTAGCGGCGCAGCGCCGGCGGCGTCGCGCCCTGCGTCGGCAGCCCGTCGGTCAGCAGGATGACCTGGTCGGGGGCTTGCCGGAACGCGCTGCGCGAACGCAGCGCGTTGATGAGGCTGGTGCCGCCCTGCGGCAGCAGCGCGTCGATCGCGCCCGCGAGCTGCTTGCGCCGCGCCTCGTCGCCCGACTGCAGCCATTCGCCGCCGGTGCCCTCGAGCAGCGGCGCCGCGGTCTCGTTGAAGCCGTAGACCTGGTACTGCCGGCCCGACGGCATCTCGTCGACGATCCAGCGCGTGATGTCGACGGCGCGCCGCCACTTCGGCGCGTTGCGCCGCGCCTGCTCGCCCGAGTTCCGCAGGCGGATGATCTGCACCAGGTCCTCGTCGAGCATGCTCGACGAACGGTCGACGAGCACGAGGATGCGCTTGCCCCGCAGCGAGAGGCCGGTGAGGTAGCGGCGGCTGGCGAGCGACCGGCCGCTACCGGTCAGTTCGCCGCGCGGCGTGTCGACCTTCGCGCTCGCCTCGAGCCGCCGCGCGCTCTCCTCCAGCGCCCGGACGTCGGCCTTCAGCTTCTCGATGCGCTCGCGCTTGGCGAGGGTGCTGGCGTCGTAGATCGAGGCCTCTTCCCGCCGCTGCTGCAGCTCCTCGATCAGCCGCGTGGCGCGCGACGCGGCGGACACCGTCTCGCTGTCGGTGCGCTGCAGCGCATTGCGCAGCAGCACGAGGTTCTTGGCGCCGCGCACCACCTCTTCCTCCAGCTTGGACACCTGCGCCGAGAGGTCCTCGGCGCGGCGCGTCCGCTCGATGCCGCTCTGCGCGCTGATGATGGTGTAGAAGAGGATGACCGCGCCGAAGCCGCAGCAGATCACGTCCAGGAAGGACAGGCTGAAGACCTCGACGTTGCGGCGCTTCATCAGGCGGCCCCGGTGTCCGCTCCGCCGCCCGTGCCCACCGCGATGAACGCGAGCTCCACGCGCGGGTCGCCGATGCGCAGACGGTCGCCCGCCGCAAGGCGCGCGCGGCCCGCGATGCGGTGGCCGTTGAGCCAGGTGCCGTGCGTCGCATGGTCGATGACCTGCACCCCGTCCGGCCCGCGTCGCAGGCTGCAATGGAGCCGCGAGACGCCGGCGAGACCCTCGTCGAGCCGGATGCCGCCGGGCGCGGGCGCGCGGCCGACCTCGAGCGCCGCGCCCATGGCCAGCGGGACCGCCTCGCCGCGCCACAGCACGTGCGTGGGCGCGGCCCGCGCAGGGCCGCCCTCGACCTCCACGATGCGCGGCGCCGCGATGGGCGCCCCGAGCGCGGCACCGCGATGCAGCCTGACCGCGCCCGCCGCGTCGCCCTGACCGGCATCCGCCTCGCCGCCGATCGCCTGCAGCGACGCGGCGCGCGCGACGAGGGGGTCGTCCATCGCCACGAGCCGCAAGCCGGGCGACGCAGCCAGCGCCTCGACGATGCCCGGCACACGCAGCGCGGAGTCGGCGAGCAGCACGGACACGGGTTGGCCGTCGGGCCGCAGGCTCTCGACGAGCGCGACGAGCCCGCGCGCCAGGGGCCGCGCGGCAGCGGCGAACTGGTCACGGCTCAGCGTCACGGCCGAGCTGCCGTTGCCGGTCGGAAGTTCGAGGGTCGCGGAGCCTTCGAGGGCGGCGCGCGCTGCGGCGGCGGGCAAGAGGTCGTAGAGACGCTGTTCGCTGGCCGCCTCGTGCAAGGGATCGAAGCGCGAACGCAGCACCATCGCCTCGGCGACGAGCTCGAGCCAGCGCTGCTGCGCCTGCAGCAGGCCGGTGTCGCGCGCCACGCGCGCGGCGCGGCGGCGCGCCTCGCCGTCGGCGACCTGCACGCGGGTGACGGCGATGTGCGACAGGCTGATCGATGGCGCGAGGACCGTGCCCTCGAGCCCGAGCGCCGCGACCGCCAGCGCCGCGGCGTCGTGGAAGCCCGCGACCGGCAGGGATTCGGCGCGGCAGGCGGCGAGCACCCAGCCGAGCGCGGCGGCGTCGAAGGGCGCGGGCACCGCGATCCGCAGCGCATCGCCCGGCGCGAGCAGGGGTGCGATGCGGCGGCGCAGCTCCGCCCGCACGATGGGGAGGGCGGCGAGGGCCGCCGCCTCGTCGCCTGAGCAGAGCGCCCCCCAGTGGCCGTGCGACACGCGATGCGGCGTGCGGCGCGCCGCGGCCGCGGCCGGCAGACCGAGACGAGCGGGGTCCGCAGCGTCGGCATGGACGATCGACGGCGCGGCGTCGCCCCGCGGCTCGCCGTCGCGCGCCGCGGTCAGGGCGGCATCGTGCAGATGCAGCCCGAGCATGCTCATTCGCGGACCTGCAGGTTGCGGATCACGCGCTGGTCGAGCCAGGTGCCGGCATCGAGCACCAGGCGCTCCTGCGCCTGCTGCAGCTGCTGCATCAGGAACATGAGGAGGATCGAGAGCAGCAGCGCGATCAGCGTCGAGTTGAACGCGACGCCTAGGCCCTCGGTGACGCCGGAGATGTCGCCGGTGACCGCCTTGTGCGCCTGCGAGAGCGCATCGCCGATGCCGCGCACCGTGCCGATGAAGCCGATCGCCGGGATCGCCCAGGCGATGTAGCGCAGCATGGAGAGGTCGGAGTCGAGGCGGTCGGCCTCCGACTGGCATACGCCGTGCGCCACCGTGGCGGCGTCCTGCACGCTGCGCGTCGCGCCGAAGCGCGCCAGCGCGCCGAGCAGCGCGCGCGGCAGCAGCAGGTCACGCGTCTCCGCCGGCAGCTCCTCGAGCTGGCGCATGTACTCGCGGGTGTCCTCGGGCAGGATCCGCGTCCCCTCCGGCAGGCGCAGCAGGCCGGCGCGCAGCGCCCGCGCCTCGCGCCGGTACGCGATCCCCTTGTAGCCGAGGATCGCGAGCGCCCACAGCATCAGGATAATCTCGGCCTCCTGTTCGTAGTCCTTGATCACCACGTAGACCGAGCGCTGCTGGACGTAGTCGGGGTCCTTGGCCATGGCCTCGCGGTCGGCGCGCATCACCGCATCGGCCATCGGCCGCACGTGCAGCACGAAGACCGCGTGGACCAGCACCACCGCCAGCAGCAGCGCCACGACGGTGAAGGTGAATTCGTTGGGCAGCTTCCTGTTCATATGTCGACCGGGAGTGTGATGTTGTTGTCGGCGGAATCGCGGTACTCGGGCAGCTCCTCGCGCGTGACGGGAGTGCGCGCGCGCGCGCTCGGCGACTCCTCGTTGCTGTCCGGATCGTCGGCGGGCGAGGCACCCTGCGTCGGCGCTTGGGCGGGCGTCGGCGCCTGGGCTGGCGCCTGCGCCTGCCCGGGAGGCGTCGCTTGCTGGGCGACGGCGCGCACCATCGCGAGCGTGGCGCCCCAGCAGGCGAGCGCCGCGGCGACGGTCCACGCGATCATGCGTCCGGTCCTCGGCGCGGCGCGGCGCCCCTCGTTCCTGCTCATTCAGCGTACCTCGCGACCCTGAAACCGATGTCCTGGGTATCCTTCGTCGCCGGATCGACGCCCTCGCGCCATGCCGGCCGCAGTTCGGAGAACACGGCGGTGCGCCAGCTCGCGCCCTTGATGACGCGCCGGGCGCCGGCCGCGGGCCCGGTCGGATCGGTGCCTCCTGCCGCCGGCTCGAACGAAGCATACGCGTCGTGCACCCACTCGGAGACATTGCCCGTCAGGTCGTAGAGGCCGAGCCCGTCCGCCGGATGCTTGCCGGGAGGCGCCACGGCCGGATACTCGTCCTGCCAACCCTCGAGCACGCCCGGCAGCAGCTCGGCGGCCTCGCTGCCCGCGAGGTTGGCGGACCCGGGCGGCGGCGGCAGCTCGTCACCCCAGGTGTAGCGGCGTGCCCGGCCCGCGACCGGCACCTGGCGCGCGGCGTACTCCCATTCAGCCTCGGTGGGCAGCCGGTAACCGGTGGTCACCGGCCGGCGCAGCGCCCAACCGTCGCCGGCTTTCTCGTAGGCCGGCGGCAAGCCTTCCTGGGCCGACAACCAGTTGCAGTACTCGACCGCGTCCGACCACGACACGCGCGTCGCCGCCTGCGCGTCGAGGTCGATGGTGCGGCGTCCGACGAAGCCCGCCGCATGGGACGGCCGGAACTTGCGGAACTCGCCGTTGGTGACCTCGCGGGCCGCGATGTACACCGGCCGCGCCAGCACGACGCGGCGCGTGAACTCGTTGGCGCGGCGGCCCTGTTCGCGGCGGTCGCTGCCCATCGTGAAGCTGCCGGGCGGAAGCAGGCGCAGCGTCCGCCCCGCAGCGGTGACCAGGGTCGACGGCGCCGGCTTCCAGCCCTCCGGCCTTCCCTCCGGCGTCAAAGAATAATCGAGGGTGCGCGCGACCGCGGGCGAGAGGTCGACGTCGAAGCTGCGGGCCTGCGAACCGGCCCGTCGCACCTCGATGCGGTGCGGTCGCGCCGGCAGCTGCAGCGTGAGCGGCGCGCGGCCGCGCAGCTGGCCGTCGACCGACACCTCGGCGTCGGCGGGCTCGCCCTGCACCGTGAGCGCCGCCAGCACCGGCCGCAGCGGCACCGTCAGCGCGCTGCGCTCGCCCGCGCGCGCCGGCACGCGGCGGGTCTCGGGCGCATAGCCCTGCAGCGTCAGGCCGAGGTCGTGTTCGACACCGGGCGACAGCGCGAGCTCGAGCGGCGTACGGCCGCGGAACACGCCGGCCACCGTCACCTCCGCGCCCGAGGGCTGCGAGCGCAGCGAGAGCATGGCGTCCGGCGCGCCGAGCTCGAGCGGCCCGATGCGCAGCGTCTTGCCGGGCTCGACCAGGGCGGCGCTGCGCCACGGCTTGGCGCCGGGCGCGCTGACCTCCAGGCGATGCAGTCCCGCCGGGAGGTCGACCGCCGCGGGCATCGGCGTCGGCGCCGCGCCGTCCACCGACAGCGATGCGCCGGCGGTGGTGGCGCTCGCCTCGAGGCGGCCCCAACTCGGCCGCAGCGCGATGCGCAAGGATTGGCGGACGCCGCGTCCCTCGACCTTCACGCGCTGCACGGCGTCGAGATGCCGCGGCGCGCGCAGCGTCAGCGTGCGCTCGCCCGCCGCGACCTCGATCGGGCCCGGCGCGCTGCCCGCCTCGGCGCCGTCGATCGTCACCTTGGCCGCGACGCCGCCGGTATCGAGGTCGAGGATGCCGGGCAAGGGCTCGAGCCGCAGTTCGAGGCGCTGCGCCTCGCCGCTGCGCACCCGCAGCTGCCGGATCGCGTCGCGATGGCCGGGCGCGCGCGCGGTGACGACCTGCGGTCCGGGCATGAGGTAGAGCAGGTCGCCCGCGCGCCAACTGATGCCGGAACCGCGCACCGTCGCCTCGGCGGGCGTGGTGACGACGGTCACCGGCTGCAGCGGGCGCAGCAGGAAGAAGAGCGCTGTGAGCGTCGCCACGGCCACCGCCGCCGCGACCATGGCGAGGGTGCGGCGCCGACCCCCGCCCGCAGCAGCGCTGCCTTGCGCCGCCGCCGCGGCGTCCAAGCCGACCGATGCCGCCACCACCGCGGCGTCTTCGGTGTCGGCATCGGCCTCGACCGCCGGCGCGGCGCGCAACGGCGGCAAGGTCGCGTTGCCTTCGAGATGCCGAAGCTCGATCGCCGGCCGCGCGCCCGACGACGCGACCAGGACGCGGGTCCCGCCGATCGCGAGCACGTCGCCCGCCGCGAGCGCGCGGAACTCCCCGGCAGGCAGCACGCGACCGTCCAGACGCAGGCCTGCGGCGACCGTGCCGCGCACACCGAAGTCGTCGTCCTGGAGGCACAGATGCGCGACGGTGACGCCTGCGGCGCCGGGCACGCGCAGCGTGTCTTCGGGTGCGCCGCCGAGGCTGCAGGGCAGCGCCACATCGCGCGCGCCGCCCGGCTCGACCACATGCAGCGTCGGACCGCTCACGGATGCGCCCTCATGACACGGCCTCCGTGCAACGCACGACGATCACCGGCGCGGCCGCGCCCGGCGACAGCGTGAACTCGCGGCGCACGTCGCGGTATCCCGCGCGGGTGCCGATGGCGACGTATCGACCGGGCTTCAGCCGCAGTTCCTTGCGCGTGAAGGCGCCGACCGCACCCCAGCGCTGCAGCGTGACCTGGGTGAGGCCGTCGGACTCGAGCACCGCCGCGACCGGCTGGTCGTAGAGACGCAGCGTCTCGCGCAGGCGCGCCGACTGCGCGCGCAGCACGGGGGCGGCGCCGCGCACCGCATCGGCCCGCGCGAGGGACTGCTCCGCCTCGCGTCGCACCTCCGGCGCCGACAGGCGCGAAGGGTCGGCGAGGAGCGCATCGAGGCGCCCCGCGAGCGCCGCTCGCGGCGCGACGCGCGCCTTGCCCGCGCGCGCGAACTCGAGGGTCGGGTCGCGCGCCAGTTGCTGCTCGTAGCCGGCCAAGGCTTCGCTCCAGCGTTCGGCGGCTTCCAGGGCCTCGAGCGATGCGCGGTTGGCGGCAACCTCGCGGCGCGAGCCCGCCGCGGCGGATTGGGCCTCGACCGCCGCGATCTCGGCGCCGCCCGGCCGCAGCGACCGGGCGCGGGCGAGCGCCGCGCGCGCATCGCGGTCGCGGCCCTCGCGCAGCGCCGCCAGCGCTGCTTCGCGGCCGCGAACTCCGCACCGCCCCACACGCCCGCCCCGCGGGCCTCGAGCGCCGTCGCCGCGGCCTGATAAGCCTTGGCCGCGGCCGCAGCGGACGCCTCCGCCGCCGCGCGTTCTGCGGCGGCCCGCGCGGCGCTCGCCGATGCCGCCTTGGCGGCGCCGCCGTCCGCGGCGACCACCGGCGCGGGCCGCGGCGCCATCCGCGGCAACCAAAGAAACACCGCCGCGAGCAGGGCCAGCGACACGATCACTGCGGCGAACGCGCCGTAGCGGCGCCCGCCGACCACGGCTTCCGTCCCCGCGGCATGGCCCAAGGCCTCGGCGGTACGCGCCTGAACCCGCTCGGGCATGGCCGGCGCCACGGCATCGATGCGACGCAGCGCGGCCGCGACCGCGGCCATGTCGGATGGCCGGTCCCCGCCCTGCTCGTCGAGCAGCGCCATCACGAGCCCGCACAGCCGCTGCGGCGCCGGATGGGCGGGGACCAGCGGAGGTACCGACGGGGCGTCCGCGTCCGTCGGCGGGGGGACAGGGAACCGTGGCGGGTAGCCGCCGAGCAGTTCGTAGGCGAGCGCGCCGAAGCCGTGCAGGTCGTCGTCGACGGACGCGGCCGCGCCGCGGCGCTGCGCCGATCCGGCGGTGTACGGCGAGAACCGCGCCGCGGCTGCCGCCTCGCCGACGCGCGCGGCGGCGCCGAAATCGCCGAGCAGCGCCCGGCCTTGGGCGTCGAGGAAGACGTTGCCGGGCTTGAGGTCGCGATGCACGACGCCGGCGGCGTGCAGCGCGGCGACCGCATCGGCCACCGCGCGCAGCGCCGGCAGCACCCGCGCCGCGGGCGCCCCGCGCAGCACGCGCGCATCGTCGTCTGCGAGCGGCATCGGCAGCCCGAGCCGCGCGCCGTCGCGCACGGGCTCGAGGGGCCGCAGCAGGCCCGGGTGGTCGATGGGCACGAGCAGGGCGTGCTGATGCTGCAGGGCGGACCAAGCCTCGTCGATCTCCGCGGCGGACCGCCCGGTCAGGTCGAAGATCTTGAGCGCGACGACGCTCCCGTCGCGGTCACGCGCCTGCCAGACCTCGGCCTCGCCACCGCCGCCGAGGCGCGCGAGCGGCTCGAACCGGTCGAAGACCCGTTGTTCCGGCGCTGGCACGGCAGCGCGTCAGGGCGCCGGGGCGGACGCCGGCGGAGCGGCGGCCGGCGCGCCGTTCTCCTCCTGGTAGATGGCCGAGAGCAGGCGCCGCCACTCGCGGTACTGCTCCTCGGCGGTGCCGGTGAGCTTGAGGGTGCGGCCCTCGACCTCGACCGTCTGGCCGGCCGCCTCGCTGCCGAAGCTGTCCGCCAATTCTTTGACTTCCTGGGCGGCCGTCTTGGCATCGGCATATTTCTGGATGCCGGAAAGCACCGCGGCGACGCCGCCCATCGAGGCGGTGGTGCGCAGCGCGCTG
>RFTM01000101.1 GCA_009923475.1 Gammaproteobacteria bacterium
CCTTCAACCTGCTCGGTGACGGCCTGCGCGACCTGATCGATCCGCGGAGGCGCACATGAGCGCGCTGCTCAGGGTCGAGGACCTGTCGCTGCAGTTCCGTACCCGCGACGGACTGGTGCGCGCGCTCGAGCAGGTGTCGCTCGAGGTGGGCCGTGGCGAGACGGTGGGCCTCGTCGGTGAATCGGGGTCGGGCAAGAGCGTGCTGTCGTATGCGCTGCTGGGCCTGTCGGATGCCGCGGCGCGCATCACCGCAGGGTCGGCGAGCTTTGACGGCTTCGACCTGCTCGGCCTGGAAGGCGCGCTGGGTCTCGATGGCGGCCTCCGCGGAGCGCAGGTCGGCGAGCGCCGCCTGCATGGCGAGCTCGCGTTCGCGCATCGCCGAATCCTGCACCTGCGCGCCGCTGTCGAGGTCGCGCAGGCGCAGCGCGAGCAGCTCCGCCGTCAGGCGCCGCTCCTGCTCCTTGAGGGCCTGGTAACGCTTGGCGGCGGCGGCCTGGCGCTGCAGGTGCCGGATCTGCTTGTCGATCTCGTCGCGCAGGTCCTGCAGGCGCTCGAGGTTCTCGCGGGTGTCCGCGATGCGCGATTCGGTCTCCTTGCGGCGCTCCTTGTAGCGCGAGATACCGGCCGCCTCCTCGACGAAGGCCCGCATGTCGTCGGACTTGGCCTCGATGAGCCGGGAGATCATGCCCTGCTCGATGATCGCGTAGCTGCGCGAGCCGAGGCCGGTGCCGAGGAACAGCTGCGTGATGTCCTTGCGGCGGCACTTCGAGCCGTTGATGTAGTAGGCGCTGGAGCCGTCGCGGCTCACCTCGCGCTTGAGCGACACCTCGGCGAAGGCCGCATAGGCGCCGCCGATCTTGCCGTCGGCGTTGTCGAACACGAGCTCGACCGAGGCCTTGCCGACCGGCTTGCGGGCGCTCGAGCCGTTGAAGACCACGTCGGCCATGGACTCGCCGCGCAGGTGCTTGGCGGACAGTTCGCCCATGACCCAACGGACCGCGTCGATCACGTTGGACTTGCCGCAGCCGTTCGGGCCGACGACGCCGGTGAGGTTGCTGGGGAAGGAGACGGACGTCGGGTCGACGAAGGACTTGAACCCGGCGAGCTTGATCTTGGTCAGACGCATCCCGCGTAGTGTAAATTAATCGCCATGCCGTCACAGCCTTCCCAGACCCTCGACACCTTCCCCAACCCGCGGCCCGAGGCGGACTACACGATCCGCATGACGATGCCCGAGTTCACCTGTCTCTGCCCGAAGACCGGTCAGCCCGACTTCGCCGTGCTCGAGCTCGAGTACGTCCCGGACCTCGCTTGCGTCGAACTGAAGTCGCTCAAGAACTACCTCTGGGCGTTCCGCGACCGCGGCGCGTTCCACGAGGCCGTCACCAACGAGATCGCCGACGCCCTGGCGGCCGTCACGCGGCCGCGCTACATGCGCCTGAGCGCGAGATTCAATGTCCGCGGGGGCATCTACACCACCGTGGTGGCGACCCGCCGTCAGCCTGGCTGGACACCCGAGCCGGCGGTCACTCTGCCCTGACGCGGCCGATGTGGTTATACTCGCGCCCCCCTCGGGACGCCTGACGCCGAAGGAGCGAGAGATGACGGCCAAAAAACCTGCCGCAAAGCCTTCTGCCCAAGCCGCCAAGTCCAAGAAAGCCGCCGCGCCGGCCAAGCCGGTGAAGGCCGCCAAGCCCGTGGCCAAACCGGTCGCGAAGCCGGCTGCCAAACCCGTCGCCGGCAAGGCTGCGGCGGCCAAGGCGCCTGCCGCCAAGTCGGCCCCGGCCAAGCCTGCGGCCCCGGCCAAGCCTGCCGTCGCCAAGCCTGCGGCGCCCGCCAAGCCGGCGGCGCCCGCCAAACCGTCGGCCGCCAAGCCTGCGGGCGGGGTGGTCGCGCGGGGCGTGCGGGTCAACCCGCGTCCCCTGCCCGTCCAGCCCGTCGAGGGCGAAGACGGCGAAGAGAGCAGCCTGCTCGCCGGACCCCGCAACGTCCAACCGTACGTGGTCCAGCGCGGCGAGCAGTACATGAGCCGCGAACAGCTCGAGCACTTCCGGCGCATCCTCCAGGCCTGGAAGCGGGACCTGATGGTCGAGGTCGACCGCACCGTCTCCCACATGAAGGACGAAGCCGCCAACTTCCCCGACCCGAACGACCGCGCCACCCAAGAAGAAGAGTTCAGCCTCGAGCTGCGCACCCGGGACCGCGAGCGCAAGCTGATCCGCAAGATCGAAGAGGCCCTCTCGCGCATCGACGATGGCAGTTACGGCTACTGCCTCGAGACCGGCGAGGAGATCGGCATCAAGCGCCTGGAGGCGCGGCCGGTCGCGACCCTCTGCCTCGAGGCGCAGGAACGCCGCGAGCGCCGCGAAAAGCAGTACGGCGACCGCGACGACCGCTACCGCTGACGCCGCCTTGGGCATGGTCGGGCGCTTTGCGCCCTCGCCCACGGGCCATCTGCACCTCGGCTCATTGCTGGCCGCGCTGGGCAGCTTCCTCGACGCTCGTCATGCAGGCGGACGCTGGCTGGTCCGCCTCGACGACCTCGACCGGCCGCGCTGCCGCGAGGCGTATGCCGCGTCCATCCTCGCGGCGCTGTCCGCGCACGGCCTCAAGCACGACGGGCCCCTGACACGGCAGACCGACGACCCCTACCGCTACGCCGCCGCGCTGGCGGTCCTCGAAGCCCGCGGCCTGCTCTTCACCTGCGATTGCTCGCGCCGCGAGATCGCAGCCGCCGCGACAGGCCTGGCCGGCGCCACCGAACCCTGCTGCCTGCGCGATTGCCGGACCCGAAGACCACCCGCGACCGACGCTGCGCTGCGTGCCGACCTGTCGGGCCTGCGTCCGGTGACGGCCCTGGACCGCAGTCTCGGCGGCATCCGCTTCGACCCCGCACAGCACCGGGACATCGTGGTGCGACGTCGCGACGGCATCATCGCGTACGCGCTTGCGGTGGTGGTGGACGACGCCGAGGCGGGCGTGACCGACGTCGTGCGGGGCGGCGACCTGCTGGCAGGCACGCCCTGGCAGCTTGCGCTGCACCAGGCGCTGGACCTCGAGCCGCCGCGCTACCTGCACCTGCCGGTGCTGGCGGAGCCCGACGGCACCAAGCTCGCGAAGTCGCGCCGCGCCGTCGCGCTGGACCCGGACGCGGCGGCGGACAACCTCACGCAGGCGCTCGGGATGTTGCGCCAACCGGTGCCGGAGGCGCTGCGGCGGGGGGAGATCGCCGCCGGGCTCGCGGCCGCGGCGGCGCATTGGGACATCGCGCCCTTCAGCGGGATGGCGGAGATCCGCCTGCCCGGCTGAGGGCGCGCCAAGACCCGCGCGGGGACCCCGCGCGACCCGCGGTCAGCGCGGGTCGAGGTCCTTCATCGACAGGCGCACGCGGCCCTGGCGGTCGACCTCGAGCACCTTGACCTTCACGACATCGCCCTCGTTGAGCACGTCGGAGACGCGCTCGACGCGGTCGTTCGAGATCTGCGAGATGTGCACGAGACCGTCGCGGCCCGGCAGGATGGTCACGAAGGCGCCGAAGTCCATCAGGCGCGCGACGCGGCCCTCGTAGACGCGGCCCACCTCGACGTCCGCCGTGATGAGCTCGATGCGCGCCTGCGCTTCGCGGCCGGCAGCGCCGTTGACCGAGGCGATCTTGACGGTGCCGTCGTTCTCGATGTCGATGGTGGTGCCGGTCTCCTCGGTGATCTGGCGGATGACCGCACCGCCCTTGCCGATGACGTCGCGGATCTTCTCCGGGTCGATCTTGAGGGTGATGATCGAGGGGGCCCACTCGGACATCTTGTCGCGCGGCGCCGAGAGGACCTTGTTCATCTCGCCGAGGATGTGCAGGCGGCCGGCCTTGGCCTGCTCCAGCGCGATCTTCATGATCTCGGGCGTGATGCCCTCGACCTTGATGTCCATCTGCAGCGTGGTGACGCCGTCCTTGGTGCCGGCGACCTTGAAGTCCATGTCGCCGAGGTGGTCCTCGTCACCGAGGATGTCGGTGATGACCTTGAAGCGCTTGCCCTCGAGCACGAGGCCCATGGCGACGCCCGCGACCGGCGCCTTGAGCGGCACGCCCGCGTCCATCATGGCGAGCGAGGCGCCGCAGACCGAGGCCATCGAGGACGAGCCGTTCGACTCGAGGATCTCGGAGACCACGCGCACGACGTAGGGGAACTTCGTCATGTCCGGCATCACCGCCGACACGCCGCGGCGCGCGAGGTTGCCGTGGCCGATCTCGCGGCGCTTCGGGCCCGACATCATGCCGGTCTCGCCCACCGAGAACGGCGGGAAGTTGTAGTGCAGCATGAACGGCTCGCGGCGCTCGCCCTCGAGCGCGTCGATGATCTGCGCGTCGCGGCCGGTGCCGAGCGTGGTGACGACCAGCGCCTGGGTCTCGCCGCGGGTGAAGAGCGCCGAGCCGTGGGTGCGCGGCAGCACGCCGACCTTCACGGTGATCGGACGGACCGTGGTGGAGTCGCGGCCGTCGATGCGCGGCTCGCCGTTGAGGATGCGCTCGCGGACGATCTTGCTCTCGAGGCGGAACAGCTGGTCATCGACCTGCTCGGCGGTGTACTTCGGGGCCTCGCCGCCGGCGAGCTGCTCGGTGACGGCCTTCTTGATCTCGCCGACGCGCGCGTAGCGGGCCTGCTTCTCGATGATGCGGTAGGCCTCGGAGAGCGTGTCGTGCGCGGCGGCCGAGACGGCGGCCTCGAGCTCCGCGGTGGCGGCCGACGGCTTCCAGTCCCAGCGCGGCTTGCCGCACTCCTTGACGAGCTCGTTGATGGCGTTGATCGCGACCTGCATCTGCTCGTGGCCGAACACCACCGATCCCAGCATCACCTCTTCGGAGAGGCCGTTGGCCTCGGACTCGACCATCATCACGCCGTCGCGGGTGCCCGCGACCACGAGGTTCAGGTCGGAGGACTTCACGTCGGAGGCGGTCGGGTTGAGCAGGTACTTGCCGTCCTTGTAGCCGACGCGCGCGGCACCGATCGGGCCGTTGAACGGCGCGCCGGAGAGCGCGAGCGCCGCAGAGGCGCCGATCATCGCCGGGATGTCGGCATCGATCTCGGGGTCGAGCGAGACGACCGTGGCGACGACCTGCACTTCGTTGAAGAAACCGTCCGGGAACAGCGGACGGATCGGACGGTCGATGAGACGCGAGGTGAGCGTCTCCTTCTCGGTGGGACGGCCTTCGCGCTTGAAGAAGCCGCCCGGGATGCGGCCCGCGGCGTAGGTCTTCTCCTGGTAGTTGACCGTGAGCGGGAAGAAATCGCGGCCGGGCGCGGCCTTCTTGGCGGCGACGGCGGTGCAGAGCACGACGGTGTCACCGAGCTTGGCGACGACGGCGGCGGAGGCCTGGCGGGCCATCTCGCCGGTCTCGAGAGTCAGGGTGTGGGGACCGTACTGGAAAGACTTCTTGGTTGCGGACACGCGGGAAACCTCGCGAAAAAAAGGGGTATGAGCGAAAAGGCCGCGCCAGTGACGGCGCGGCCTTTGCGGAGAGACTGTTTAGCGGCGCAGCCCGAGGCGCTCGACGACTTCCTGGTACTTCTGGGGCTTGCTGGCCTTGAGGTAGTCGAGGAGCTTGCGGCGCTGGTTGACCAGCTTCACGAGGCCGCGGCGGGACGAGTGGTCGCCGGCGTGGGCGCTGAAGTGCTGGCCGAGGCCGTTGATGCGCTCGGAGAGCAGAGCGATCTGGACTTCGGGCGAACCGGTATCGCGGGTGTCGCGGCGGAACTGGGAGACGATCCCTGTCTTCTTCTCGGTGCTGAGGGGCATTCTGAAAAATTCCTTAAGATCTTGATATTTAGGGCTCTTGAAAGGCCGCGAATTCTACTCGCTGGCCTGCCGCGCGACAAGTCGCTTGGGCGCGACGCGACCGGGGCCCGAGACCGCCCCCAAGCCGAGGAACCGCCCCTTGCTCCCCCGCAGCCGGACCCGCTGACCGGTGGCCCAGTCGGCCGTGGGGACGGCGACAGGCTGCCCGTGCAAGAGGCGCCGCTCGCCCTCCGCGTCGAGATCGACCGCCGGCAGGTGCCCCAAGGCCTCGTCGGGCGACAACCAGGGCAGCGAGGCGAGGTCCCCCGCTGCCGCTGCGGCCTCGAGGGCCTCGAGGGTCACGAGACCGGCCGGATCGAAGGGCTCGACCCGCTCGCGGCGCAGCAAGGCCACATGCCCTACCGTCCCGAGCGCACGGGCGAGGTCCTCGGCCAGGACCCGCACATAGGTCCCCTTGCCGCAGGTCACGCGGCAGTCGAGCGTAGCCGGCAGCCCGCCGGCGTCGTTCCCGAGGGCCAACAGGTCCAGCTCATCGATGTGGATGGTCCGCGGCTCGCGCGCCACCACCTGCCCGGCGCGGGCGAGCTTGTAGAGCGGCTGACCGCCCTGCTTGATGGCCGAGTACATCGGCGGCACCTGGCGCGTATCGCCGAGGAAGCCGCGCATCGCCTCGCGCACCGCCGCGGC
>RFTM01000102.1 GCA_009923475.1 Gammaproteobacteria bacterium
CCCACTTTGTGCAAGCCTGCGACCAAAGCGGCTTACCTCTGGTGTGGCTGCAAAACACCACGGGCTTCATTGTGGGCAAAGAGTCCGAGCAAGCCGGCATGATCAAGCACGGCTCCAAGATGATCCAGGCCGTGACCAACGCCAGCGTGCCGCAGATCACGCTGCACTGCGGGGCCTCGTTCGGCGCCGGCAACTACGGCATGTGCGGGCGCGGTTTCGCGCCGCGCTTTTGCTTCAGCTGGCCCAATGCCCGCACCGCGGTGATGGGCGGCGAGCAGGCCGCGCAGACCATGCGCACCGTGACCGAGGCCGCCATGCGGCGCAAGGGTGAGATCGACACCGCCAAGCTCGACGCCCTGGGGCAGCGCATCGTGGAGCGCTTCGACCGCCAGATGAGCGTGCTGCACACCAGCGCCCTGCTGCTGGACGACGGCGTGATCGACCCGCGCGACACCCGCGCCGTGCTGGCCCAGGTGCTGGCCATCTGCCGCGAAGCCGAAGGCCGCGAAAGGCAGGAAGGGCACGCCGCCGGCGGAAGCGCTCCAGAGCAGCGTCACGGCCGTGGCCACGGCGCCGACGACGGCAGCGATGCGCCACGGCGCGCGGTCGACCCACAGGGGACCGAGCAGCGTGCTCAGCAGGTAGCCGCCGGTGCAGGCGCTGCCGAGCGTGCCGATCTCGGCGGGGCCGAGCTTGAGCTGGTCGGCGAAGGCGCCGAGCAGGATCGGCATGGTGTTGAAGGGCAGGCCGCCGATGGAGGAGGCGACGCTCGCGGCGAGCAGGAAGGCGAAGCCGCCGCGTACGAAGCGTTCGGTGTTGCTCATGGCCGGTCGGGACTCCAGGTGATGCCGTGCGCGGCATGCAGGCCGGCGCGTCGGCCCGAGAATACGCCATCGGCGATGGACAGACCGGAGACGTAGAGCCCCGAGCTCACGCCGACCGCGGTGCGACCGGCGGCGTAAAGGCCCGCGACCGTGCTGCCGTCGGCGCGGCGCACGAGGCCCGTGTCCTCGTCGACCGCGAGGCCGCCGAGCGTCAGGGTGGGACAGGGGAAGAGCTTCGCGGCGAGGCCGACGTCGATGGCCATGAACGGCGCGCTCAGGAGCGGCACGCGGTCCTCGTCGGCCTTGCCGAACTCGTCGGGACGGCCCGCGGCGATCGCCTCGTTGAGCTGCCGCACCGTGGCCTCCAGCCCCGCGGGGTCGATGCCCACCTTGCGGGCGAGCGCCTCGGGCGTGCGCGCCTTGCGCCGTCCGAACATCATGTTGAGGCGGGCGAGGTCGCGCTGGAAGGCGAGCGTCTTGCCGGGCGCGATCTCGTCCCAGGCGCGCTCCACCAGCGTACGGTCGAGGATCAGCCAGCCTTCGCCGCCGTGCTTCTCGGCGAGTTCGTGGCCGAGCGTCGCGCCGTAGGCCATCTCGTTGCAGACGCGCTTGCCTCGGCGGTCGACCACGATGCCCAGGGCCCAGGCCTTGGGCGGGTTGATGAAGCGCCAGGCGGTGACGTTGTCCATGCGCGCGGTGGCGCCGCCCGCCGAGAGGCCGAGGTGGATGCCGCTGCCGTCGTCGCCCGGCGTGCCGAGCGGGTAGCCGCCGGTGTAGCGCGGCGCATGGTGCGCCAGCATCTTGCGGTTGAAGACGAAGCCGCCCGCCGCGAGGCAGACGCCGCGGCGCGCGCGCACGAAGCGCGTGACGCGCTGCGTGGCCTCGATGGCCGCGGCTTTCTTGAGGCGCCGCACGGCGAGCCGCAGCAGGTGCTGTGCGCCGGGGATGATGGGCGGGATGAGCATGTAGAGCCGCTGCGCCGCGCGCTGGTGCGCGAGGAAGGCCTCGCGCGCGGGGCCCTCGGGCAACTCCAGCAGCTTGGCGCCGATCACCCGGCCCTCGCGGTCGACGACCAGCTGCCGCGCCTCGGTGTGCGGCATGAAGCGCGCGCCCTTGTCCCGCAGCCAGTCGTGCAGCGGCCACACGATGGAGCCGCCGAGGCCCACGGCCGCCAGCATCTGCTTGCGCGTGAGCCGGCCTGCGCCGCGGTGGCCGCGGGCGGCGGGCCGGGCCACCGCGGCGCTCGCGGGCAACAGCGAGTTGTCCGAGTGGTAGAGGAAGTAGTCGATGTTCGGGTAGGAGGTCTTGCCGCGGTACACCGTGGCGCGGAACTCGACGCCCTTGGCGACCAGCCAGTCGACGCTGTGGCGGCTCTGCTCGCAGAAGCGGCGCAGGGTCGCGTCGCTGACGCAGCCGCGGGTCTCGAGCGAGAGGTAGCGGAACATGTCTTCGGGCGTGTCCTCGACGCCCGCCTCGCGCTGCACCGCCGTTCCGCCGCCCGCGTACAGCACGCCGCCGCTCGCCGCGCTCGCGCCGCCGCCGGAGTAGCGGTCGACCATGGTGACCCGCAGGCCCTGCTCGACGGCCTCGGCCGCCGCGCTCGAACCGGCCGCGCCGCTGCCCACGACCAGGAGGTCCGTCTCGGCATCCCACTTGAAGGCGTCAGGGTCGGCGACGAGCTGCGCAGGCTCCACCTGCGAGAACCATGGCGTACCGGTCATGCAGCCCCCTGCGGCGCGCGCAGCGCGAATCTTTGGACCTTGCCCGAGGCGGTGGTGGGCAGCGCCCCGACCACATGCACCTGCCGCGGGACCTTGTAGTTGGCCATGTTGTCGCGGCACCAGGCGGTGAACGCGGCGGTGTCGATGACGGCGCCGGCGCGCGGCACGACCCAGGCCGCGGCCACTTCGCCCATGCGCTCATCGGGGATGCCGACCACCGCGACCTGCGCGACCTGCGGATGGGCGCTGATCAGCGACTCGATCTCGGCGGGGTAGCAGTTGAAGCCGCCGACGATGAACATGTCCTTCTTGCGGTCGGTGATGCGCAGGTAACCGCGCGAGTCCATGGTGCCGATGTCGCCGGTGTGCAGCCAGCCGTCCGCGTCGATCGCGGCGGCGGTGGCGGCGGGATCGTCGAGGTAGCCCTGCATCACGTTGTAGCCGCGCACCAGGACCTCGCCTTCCGCGCCGCCCGCGACCTCGCGTCCGGCGTCGTCCGCGATCCGCACCTCGACGCCGGGCAGCGCGGTGCCGCAGCTGCGCGCGATGGTCTCGGGGTCGTCGCCCGGACGGCACATGCTCACCGTGCCCGTCGATTCGGTGAGGCCGTAGCCCGTGATCACGGTGGAGAAGCCGAGCTCGTCGCGCATGCGCTCGATGAGCGAGACCGGGACGTTGGCCGCGCCCGTGACGGCGATGCGCAAGGTCGAGGTGCGCGCGCGGTCGAGGGCGGGATGCGCGAGCATCGACTGGAACAGGGTCGGCGGGCCGGGCAGCACCGAGACGCGGTCATCGGCGATGCGGCGGATCACCTCGCCTGCGTCGAACACCGCCATCGGCAGGATGACGGCGCCGGTGAGCAGGCAGGAGAGCCAGCCTGCCTTGTAGCCGAAGGCATGGAAGAACGGGTTCACGATGAGGTAGCGGTCGTCGGGTCCGAGCCCGCAGATCGCGCTCCATTCGCTGAACACCCTGATGTCCTGCGCATGGCTCGACATCACGCCTTTCGGCTCGCCCGTCGTGCCGGAGGTGAACATGATGTCGGCGATGTCGTCGCCGCGCAGCGCAGCGGTCCGCGCTGCGGCTTCCCGCGCATCGCCTTCACCGGCGCGGGCGAGGAAGGCTTCCCACTGCGGCGTGCCGAGCTCGACCCGCGCCGCGAGCCGCGGCAGGTCCTCGCCTTCGAGCAGGCGCGCGTAGTCGAGGCCGAGGAAGGCGCCGGAGTGGCAGAGCACCTTGGCGCCGCTGCGGCGCAGGATGACGCCGGCCTCGCGGCCCTTGAGGCGGGTGTTGAGCGGCACGAGGGCGGCCCCCGCGCTCTGGGCGCCCAGCGCGGCGACGATCCAGTCAGCGCCGTTCGGCGCCCACACGGCGACCCGGTCGCCATGGCCGACACCCGAGGCGACGAAGGCGGCGGCGGCCCGATCGACGGCCGCCTTCAGATCACGGACACTCCAACGCCGGGCGCCGTCCTCGATGGCGAGGGCGGCGCCGCGCGTGGCTGCGGCCGAAGCGAGCACGCCGGGCAGGGTCTGCGGACCGCCGGTTTGCATGATTCGTCGTTACCCCCGTCGATAAATCCGCGACCGACGTATAAAGTGGCATTAGAATTGTCGTTATCGTAGATAACATAGCAAATTTTTACGAATCCGCCATGTCGAACACCCCGTTGAGCCAAGCCCTCGATTTCACCGGCCAGGTGGTGCTGGTGACCGGCGGCGCGGGCGGCATCGGCGCCGGCATCAGCGCGCGTTTCCTCGAGGCGGGCGCGACGGTGGTCACCTGCTCGCGGCGCCCGCCGGCGACGCTGCCGGCCCACGGCGGACGCATCGCCGAGCATCATGCCTGCGATGTGCGCAAGGCCGATGCCTGCCGTGCGCTCGTCGACGCGGTGGTCGCGCGCCACGGCCGGCTCGACGTGCTCATCAACAACGCCGGTGGCGGCGCCGAGATGCCTTCGGCCGATGCCGACCCGTCGGTGGTCGAGAAGATCATCCAGCTCAACCTCACCGCCGCGTTCTTCATGAGCCAGGCGGCGTTCCGCGTCATGCGCGAGCAGCCCGCAGGCGGCTCGATCCTCAACATCTCGAGCGTGTCGGCGACGCGCGCGTCGCCGTGGAGCGCGGCTTACGGCGCCGCCAAGGCCGGACTCGTCAACCTCACCGAGTCGCTCGCGATGGAATGGGGCCCCGAGCGCGTGCGCGTCAACGCGCTCATCGTCGGGCTGGTCGCGACGCCGGCCTCCGTCGAACACTACGGCGGCGAGGCGGGCCTCGCGCGCATCGCGCAGATGCTGCCGCTGCGCCGCATGGGCGAGCCTGCCGACGTCGCCGACGCCTGCCTGTACCTCGCTTCGCCCCTTGCCGCCTACGTGAGCGGCGCGCAGCTCGCGGTGCACGGCGGCGGCGAGAAGCCCGTGTTCCTCGACCTCGCCCGACCGACATCCCCCTGAACCGGAAACCACACCGGAACCATCGGAGAGCAAGCCATGACTGACTACAAGCCGCAGGTCGCGATCGTCACAGGCGCCAGCCGCGGGGCCGGCAAAGGCATCGCCCTCGCGCTCGGCGAGAAGGGCATGACCGTGTACGTCACCGGCCGCAGCACCCGCGAGGAGGACCACTTCCTCGGCGGCACCGTGCAGCGCACGGCGGACGAGATCACCGCCGCGGGCGGCAAGGGCATCGGCGTGGTCTGCGACCACACGGACCCGGCGCAGATCGAGGCGCTGATCCAGCGCGTCGTGCGCGAGCAGGGCCGCATCGACATCCTGCACAACAACGTCACCTTCATCCACGACGAGCTCATCCTGCCCGAGCCCTTCTGGAAGCGCTCGGTCGACCTCGTGAAGATCCTCGACGTCGGC
Source organism: Gammaproteobacteria bacterium (assembly GCA_009923475.1). Lineage (GTDB taxonomy): Bacteria > Pseudomonadota > Gammaproteobacteria > Steroidobacterales > Steroidobacteraceae > UBA964. The sequence goes on from RFTM01000102.1 coordinate 5,412, forward strand.
CTCAAGTCCGCCTACTACGCCTGCTACTACGCGGCGCCGATCATGGTGAAGCAGGGCAAGGGCCTGATCTCCTTCTCGTCGTCGTTCGGCTCCGCCTGCTACATGCACGGCCCGGCCTACGGCGCGCAGAAGGTGGGCGTCGACAAGTTCGCCGCCGACATGGCCGTCGATTTCGAGAACACGGGCGTGTGCTGCGTGTCGCTGTGGATGGGCCCGCTGCTCACCGAGCGCTCGCAGAAGGCCTTCCGCGAGCGGCCGGACCAGTACGCGCCCTTCCTCGAGGTGGTCGAGACGCCGCAGTTCTCGGGCGACATCCTCTACGCCATCGCCTGCGACCCGGACAACGCCAAGCTCTCCGGCCAGACGCTGGTCGGCGCCGAGATCGCGCTGCACTACGGCCTCAAGGACCGCAACGGCAAGCAGCCGCCCACCTACCGCGAGATGCTCGGCGAGCCGCGCAAGCAGCATCCGGCGCGGGTCTACTGAAGGCGCGATGGACGCGCGCGAACTGCGGCGGGTGTTCGGCCTCTTCACCACGGGCGTGACCGTGGTGACGGCCGTGAACCCGGGCCCGGAGCCGGTGGGCGTGACCGCGAACTCGGTCACCTCGGTGTCGCTCGACCCGCCGCTGCTGCTCTGGTGCCTCGCCAACAAGAGCAACAGCCTGAAGGCCTTCGCGGAGGGCGCGCCGTTCGCGATCCACATCCTCGCGCAGGACCAGGCCGACATCGCGCTGCACTTCGCGCGCTCGGGCGCCGCCAAGTTCGACGTCGACGCATGGTGGCGCGCGCGGCCCGAGCCGCCCGTCATCCACGGCGCGCTCGCGCGCATCGCCTGCCGCGTGGCGCACCTCTATCCGGGCGGCGACCACACCATCATCGTCGGTGAGGTCGAGTCGCTGGAGTCGCGCAACGCGCCGCCGCTCGCCTTCCATGCGAGCCGCTTCGGGCGCTTCGCCCCGGAGCGGGGCGCGGCCGAGGTCGAGCCTTGGCCGGACCCGCAGGGGCTCTGGATGTGAGCGCCGCGGCGCCGGTCGGCG
>RFTM01000103.1 GCA_009923475.1 Gammaproteobacteria bacterium
CAAGGCCTCTACTCGGCCACGCCCTCCGGCCCGTTCGTGCCCGGCCTCGAGGCCGCGGGCACGGTGCGCGCCGTGGGCGCGGGCGTCGCCACGCACCGGCCGGGCGACCGGGTCATCGTGCTCACCCGTTTCGGCGGCTACGCGACCCGCCTCAACGTCGGCGCGGAATATCTTTGGCCGCTGCCCGAGGGCTGGTCCTTCGAGGACGGCGCCGCCTATCCGGTGCAGGCGCTCACCGCCTGGTACGGGCTGGTCGAGCTCGGTCGCGCGCGGCAGGGCTCCGTGGTGCTCGTGCAGTCGGCGGCCGGCGGCGTCGGCCTCAACGCGCTGCACGCCTTGCGGCGCCTCGGCGCGCGGCCGGTGGGCGTGGTGGGCCGGCCCGCGAAGCGCGAGTGGCTCGCGCGCGAGCACGGCCTAGACCCGGCCTGCATCGTGGTGCGCGACGCCGGCTACGCCGTCGGCCTCGACGGGGCTCTCAGGCACCTAGGCGCAAGCGGCTTCGACCTCGTGTTCGATGCGGTGTACGGCGCGGCGTTCCGCCCGGCCTTCGACCGTCTCGCGCCGGAGGGCCGGCTGGTGCTCTACGGCGCGGCCGATTTCATGGGCGACGGCCGCCGCCCGGACCCGCTGCGCCTCGCCTGGCGCTGGCTGCGCCGGCCGCGGCTCGACCCGCTCGCCATGATCTCGCAGAACCGCGGCCTGCTCGCCTTCAACCTCATCTGGCTGTGGGGCGAGGCGGCCCGCCTGCCCGAAGCGATGCGCGCGACGCTGGCGCTGATCCCCGAGCGCCCGCGCATCGGCGGCGCCTGGGACTTCGCCGATGCGCACGCCGCGCTCGCCGCGCTGCAATCGGGCGCGACCATCGGCAAGCTGGTGCTGCGCACCGACGCCTGAGCGGCCCGCCGCGCGGCGCAGCCGGCCGCGCTAGAATGGCGCATGTCCGATGCCTCATCCGCCGACCGCCCCAAAGCGAAGTCGGTACGCCCGCTGGCCGCCCTCTGGCCCTTCCTCAAGCCCTACCGCAGCGTGCTCGCCTGGGCGATGGTCGCGCTGCTGCTCGCCTCCGGCTCGATGCTCGCGCTGCCCGTGGCGCTCAAGCAGCTCATCGACCGCGGCATGTCGGCCGGCAGCGCCGACACCATCAACATCTACTTCATCGCCTTCCTCGGCGTCGCGGTGCTGTTCGGCGCCTTCGCGGCGATGCGCTTCTACCTCGTCACCTGGCTGGGCGAGCGCGTGGTCGCCGACATCCGCTCGGCGACCTACCGCAACGTCGTGCGCATGGACCCGCAGTTCTTCGAGGTGACGCGCACCGGCGAGGTGCTCTCGCGCCTGACCACCGACACCACGCTCGTGCAGTCGATCTCGGGCGTCGGCATCTCCATCGCGCTGCGCTCGACCATCAACCTCGCGGGCTCCATCGTGATGATGGGCGTCACCAACCTCAAGCTGCTCGGGCTCATCGTGGTCGCCATGCCCACGGTCATCGTCCCGGTGATCGCGCTCGGCCGCAAGCTGCGCAAGCTCTCGCGCAGCTCGCAGGACCGCATCGCCGACACCAGCGGGCTCGCCGGCGAGACGCTGAACGCCATCCAGACGGTGCAGGCCTACACCCTCGAGGACCTCAACACCCAGCGCTACGGCGACGCGGTGGAGGCCTCCTTCGACATCGCCGTGGTGCGCACCCGCGTGCGGGCCTGGCTGACGGCACTCTCCACCACCCTCGTGGTCGCCGCCATCACGCTCGTGCTGTGGTTCGGCGCGCACCAGGTGCTCGCCGGCCGGATGAGCGGCGGCGAGCTCGTGCAGTTCCTGCTGTTCGCGGTCTATGCCGGCGTCGCCGCAGCCTCGCTCAGCGAGATGTGGAGCGAGGTGCAGCGCGCCGCGGGCGCCATGGAGCGCCTCGTCGAGCTGCAGCAGGCGACCCCGGCCATCGTGGCGCCGAGCTCGCCCGTACCGCTGCCCGCGCTCACGCCGGGCGTGGCGGCCGGACGCGTGCGCTTCGAGGACGTGCGCTTCAACTACCCCTCGCGGCCCGACACGCCGGCGCTCGACGGCTTCACGCTCGACATCACCCCGGGCGAGACCGTCGCCTTCGTCGGTCCCTCGGGCGCGGGCAAGAGCACCACCTTCCAGCTGCTGCTGCGGTTCTACGACCCGCAGCAGGGGCGCGTGCTGCTCGACGGCGTGGACATCGCCAGCGCCGACCCGCGCGCCGTGCGCGGCCGCATCGGGCTCGTGCCGCAGGACACCGTGCTGTTCGGCACCACCGCCCGCGAGAACATCCGCTACGGCCGTCCCGGCGCGAGCGACGCCGAGGTCGAGGCCGCGGCGCGCGCGGCCCACGCCGAGGAGTTCATCCGCGCGCTGCCCGAGGGCTACGACACCTTCCTCGGCGAGAAGGGCACGCGGCTCTCCGGCGGGCAGCGCCAGCGCATCGCCATCGCGCGCGCCATCCTGCGCAACCCGCCCTTGCTGCTGCTCGACGAAGCGACCAGCGCGCTCGACGCCGAGAGCGAGCGGGTGGTGCAGCAGGCGCTCGAGGACCTCATGCGCTCGCGCACCACCATCATCATCGCGCACCGCCTCGCCACGGTGCTGGCCGCCGACCGCATCGTCGTCATGGACCAGGGCCGGATCGTGGCGATCGGCCGCCACGACGAGCTGGTCGCCGGCAACCCGCTCTACGCGCGGCTCGCGGCGCTGCAGTTCAACGACCGCGCGGGATGAACGCCGCCTCCGTCGCCGCGCCCGAGGCGGTGCTGTTCGACCTCGACGGCACGCTGATCGACTCCGCGCCGGGCATCCTCGCCTCCTTCGAGGCGGCGCTGCGCGCCACGGGCTTCCGACCCGCCGTGCCGCTGTCGCCCTCGCTGATCGGGCCGCCCCTCGCGAAGACCGTCGCGACGCTGCTCGGACGCGACGATCCGGCCGCTGTGGCGGCCATGGTCGCCGCCTACCGCGCCGACTACGATGTGGCAGGCTACCGGGCGACGGCCGTCTACGAGGGCGTGCCCGAGATGCTGGATGGCCTGGCAAGGGCCGGCATCGCGCTGCACATCGTCACCAACAAGCGCATCGCGCCCACCCGCCTCATCCTCGACCATCTCGGCTGGACCCCGCGTTTCGCGGGCATCTACGCCCTGGACGCGCTGCAGCCGCACGCCCCCCACAAGCCGGCGCTGGTCGGCGAGGTGCTGAGGCTCGAGCGCATCGCCGCGGAGCGCAGCTGGATGGTGGGGGATTCAGCCGAGGACCGCCGGGCCGCCGAGACCCACGCGCTGCGGTTCTTCGGCGCGGGCTGGGGCTACGGCGCGGGATACGGCCCGACGGCCGCGGCGCAGGGCCTGCGCCACCCGTCCGAACTGCTGGCGGCGCTGCCGCCACCCGCCTGAGGTCATCCTCAATGTTGCTGTCGGCACCGCTCCGGTCCCTGTCGCCAGTGCCGACGAACGACACATCGACCGCGATGCTCATCTTCCACGGCGACCGCGACCAGACCGTCCCCATCGAACAGTCCGAGAAGTACTATGCTGCCCTGAAAGCGGCGGGCAAGGCGGTGAAGTACGTGGAGATCGAGGACTACGGGCACGGCGACTCGCTGTCCCCGGCGCAACAGGCCAAGGTGCTCAGGATCATCGGAGACTACCTGGCCAAAGATTGCGGGCCGGGCGGCCTGTGAAGCGCCGCGGCACAGGGCGGGCGCTCCGATGCTGACCCTGCGTCCCGCGCAGGCCGCCGACGCCCCGACCGTGCTCGCGCTGATCCGCGAGCTCGCCGACTACGAGCGGCTGCTGGGCGAGGTCGACGCCACCGAGCAGGGGCTGCAGGCCGCGCTGTTCGGCGCGGCGCCGCGCGTCTTCTGCGACATCGCCGAGTGGCGGGACGACGCGCCCGGCGGCGCGGCAAGCGGCACGGCGGGCGGCCACGGCGGGCCCGCGGTGGCAGGCTTCGCGCTCTGGTTCTACAACTTCTCGACCTTCCGCGGCCGGCACGGCATCTACCTCGAGGACCTGTTCGTGCGCCCGGCGTTCCGCGGCCGCGGCATCGGCCGCGCGCTGCTCGCCGGGCTCGCGGCGCGCTGCGTCCGCGAGGGCCTCACGCGCCTGGAGTGGTCGGTGCTCGACTGGAACGCGCCCGCGCTCGACTTCTACCGGTCGCTAGGCGCGCGGGCCATGACCGAGTGGGTGCCGCACCGCGTCACGGGCGAGGCCCTGGTCGAGCTCGCGCGCACGGCGCGCGGCTGACCGTCAGCCGCGGCGCGCGATCGACTCGCGGGTGGCGAGCGCGGCCTCGACCGTGAACTCGCCGGCGGCGAGCGCCGCTTCCACCTCGGCGAGGGCCATGCGGCGGAACGACTCGACCTCGCCGTCGCGGCTCACCGGCACGAAGCCCTCGGGCAGCGCAAGGTCGGCCACGATGACGAGCTCGTCGTGCACGCCGAAGCGCGTCTCGCGCAGCGAGCGGATGACCATGCCCGGGAACTCCATCGCGCGCGCGAGCGCGCGCGGCACGCCCGCCTCTTCCCAGGCCTCGCGCAGCGCGCAGGCGCGCGGCGTCTCGCCGGCGCCGACGCCGCCCGCGGCGAGGTTGTCGAGCTTGCCGGGGTCGGCCCGCTTCAGGGCGCTGCGCCGCGCCACCCAGAGACTGCCGTCGGGGCACCAACCGTTGACGTGCACCGCGCGGTTCTGGAGGCCCAAGGTGCGGAACGCGCCGCGCTCGCAGCGCGCGAGCTCCGCGCCGTGCTCGTCGAGCAGCGCGCTCGGCTCGTCGCGCCAATCGGCGATCAGGCCGAGCGCGTGCAGCTGCCGCGCCACCGCCTGCAGGGCGCGGCTGCGCGCGGCACGCCGTGCCGGCGATGACCCGCCGCCGCGCCCGGGTTCGACGAGGCACAGGCCGACCTCGGCCTCGGCGATGCCTTGCATGCCGCGCAGCGGCACGGCGATGTCGCGGCGCACCCGCCCGCGTATCGCGCCGGCGATCCAGAGAGGCAGGTAGTCGGCGGCCGGCGGCGGAGCGTCCATGGCGCCCGGCGGTCAGTCCGCGAGGAAACCCACCAGCGCGGCGGTGAAATCCGCCGCCTGCTCGACGTTGGCGAGGTGGCCCGCATCGAGCACCGACAGCTCGGCGCCGGCGATGCCGTCGGCGAGCTGCTCGCCGCGCTCGGGCGGCGTCGAGACATCCTGCGCGCCGGCGATGACGAGGGTGGGCGCGCGCACCTCGCCGAGCCGAGCCGTGAGGTCGAAGCCGCGCAGCGCGTCGCAGGCTTCCGCGTAGCCGCGCGGCCGGGTGGCGCGCAACATCTCGCGCACCTGCCCGACCTCGGGCGGCGCGGCCGCAAGGAAGGGCGCGGTGAACCAGCGCTGCAGCACCGGTTCGACCAGAGGCTCCATGCCCTGCGACAGCACCGTCGCGATGCGCTCGTCCCAGCGCTCGCGCGGCGGGAAATCGGCCGCGGTGTCGGCGAGCACGAGCCGTCGCAGCCGCTGCGGCGCCGTCACCGCCGCCTGCAGCGCGATGGCGCCGCCCAGCGACAGGCCGCACCAGTGGGCGCGCGCGACGCCCTCGGCATCGAGCACCGCGAGCGCGTCGTCGAGCAGGTCGGCCATGCTGCAGGGCGCGGGCGGTCCGTCGCCGAGCGCCGAGCCCCCGTGGCCGCGGAGGGCCATGCGCAGCACGCGGAAGCGCAGCTCGAGCTCGGCGAGCTGCGGCTGCCAGACCTCGAGGCTCGCGCCCAGCGGATGCAGCAGCAGCAACGGCGAGCCGTGGTTGCGGCCCGACACGGCGTAGCGCAGGCAGCCGTCGCCGCGCGGGATCTCGTGGGTCAGCATGCGGCGGCCGCGGCGTGGCGCATCGCGTTCAATCGGCCTTGTACTTGTCGTGGCAGGCCTTGCAGGTCTGGCCGGCGGCGCCCAGCGCGGCCTTGGCCGCGGCCTGGTCGCCGCCCTTGGCGGCGGCGGCGAGCGCGCGGGTCTTGTCCTGCAGGTCGCGCATCAGGCGGCTGAAATCCTCGGGGTTCTTCCAGATGTCGGGCTTGGCCTCGGTGGCGGCTCCGGTATCGGAGCCGGCGGGGAAGGTGTCGGGGGCGACGGTCGCGATGAAGGCGGCCCGGTCGGCCGCGGTGGCGAAGGCCTTGGCGTCCCAGGGCACGTTGCCGCGGGCCATGGCGCCCATGGCGCCGAACTGCGCGCCGAGCACGGTGTACACGGCCTGGCGGTACTTGATCTGCTGGGCGGCGCGGTTCTGCTGCGCCTGCGCGACGGTGGCGGCGACGGCGCCGAGCGTGAGCAGGCAGGCGAGCGCGGCGGCGGCGCGGGCGG
>RFTM01000104.1 GCA_009923475.1 Gammaproteobacteria bacterium
CGCCGAGGAACGACAGCTCGGCGACGGTCTTCGCCGAGATCGGCGCGCGCGCGTCGATGTCGGCGATGACCTGCACCCGCGTCGCCGCGCGCCGGTCGAGGCGGATGTCCACCACCCGGCCGATGTCGACGCCGAGGTAACGGACCGTGCTGCCGACCGTCAGGCCGCTCACCGACCCCTCGAAGTAGATCTCGTGCCGTTCGTAGGACTTCGCGTTGCGCGCGTCCGAGTACCAGTAGACGAAGGCCGCGGCCATGCCGATCACCAGCAGCACGAACGCGCCCACCACCGTGTAGTTCGCCTCACGCTCCATCTGCCACCCCGAAGCGACGCGCGCGGTCGCCATGGAAATAGGACTGTATCCACGGGTGCGGGTGCTGCACGATCTCCTGCAGCGTCCCCGCCACCATGCGCTTGTCGACGATCACCCCGACACGATTGCAGGTCCGGAAGATGCTGTCGAGGTCGTGGGTGATCATGACGATGGTCAGCGCGAGCTCGCGCTGCAGGCCCATCACCAGTTCGTCGAAGGCCGCGGCGCCGATCGGGTCGAGGCCCGAGGTCGGCTCGTCGAGGAACAGCAGCCGCGGGTCGAGGGCCAGCGCGCGGGCGAGCGCCGCGCGCTTGACCATGCCGCCCGAGAGCTGCGCCGGGTACTTGGCCGCGGCCTCGGGCGAAAGGCCGACCAGGCGCACTTTCAGCATCGCGAGCTCTTCGAGCGCCCGCGGCGGCAACGACAGGTGCTCGAGCATCGGCAGCTGCACGTTCTGCAGCACCGTGAGCGAGCTGAACAACGCGCCCGCCTGGAAGGTGACGCCATAGGAGGCCTTCACCGAGCGCAGCTCGGCATCGGCGAGCCGCGTCAGGTCGGTACCGAAGATGCGGACCTCGCCCGCCTGCGGCCGGTGCAGCCCGAGGATGGTGCGCAGCAGCACGCTCTTGCCGGTGCCCGACCCGCCGACGATGCCGAACACCTCGCCCTGCACCACCGTCATGTCGAGCCCGTCGTGCACCGTCTGCGCGCCGAAGCGGTTGACGATGCCGCGCGCCTCGATGGCGGGCACGGCCGCGGCGGCCGGCGGGCTCATATGCCCATCTCCATGAACAGCACCGCGAAGATGGCGTCGGCGAGGATCACGAGGAAGATCGCCTGCACCACGGCGACCGTGGTCAGCCGCCCGAGCTCGCGCGACGAGCCGCGCACCTGCATGCCGCGGTAGGCGCCCGCCGCCGCGATCAGCAGCGCGAACACCGGCGCCTTGATGACGCCCACCCAGAAGGTCCACTCGCCGATCGACTCGTCGACGCGCTGGAAGTACTGCACGAACGGCATGTCGAGCAGTCCGCGGCAGAGCAGCGCGCCGCCGAGGATGCCGACCGCGTCGGCGATCACCGTGAGCAGCGGCAACGCGATGACGAGCCCGAGGGCGCGCGGCAGCACCAGCACCTCCATGGGCGAGACGCCGATGGCCTTGAGCGCATCGACCTCCTCGTTGAGCCGCATCGCGCCGATCTCGGCCGCGAACGCGCTGCCCGAGCGGCCGGCGACGATGATGGCGGTGAGCAGCACGCCCATCTCGCGCAGCACGCCCACCGTCACGAGGTCGACGACATAGATGTCCGCGCCGAACTTGAGCAGCTGCTGCGCGCTCATGTAGGCGATGATCACGCTGATCAGGAAGGCGATCAGCGCGACGATCGGGATGGCCCTGATGCCGGTCTCGTGCACATGACGCACCACCGAGGCGACCCGCCAGGCGCGCGGACGCGTCACGCCGCGCAGCAGCCGCAGCGACGCCTCGCCCGTGAACGCGAGCCCCGCTTCGGCGGCCTCCCAGCGCGTGACGACCGTGCGCCCGAGCGCGGTCACCGGCTTGAATTCGTGGCGCGAGCGCGGCGCGAGCGGCGAGGCGGCCTCGTGCCCGAGCGTCTTGTCGACCAGCTCGACCGTGGCCGGCGGTCGCCCGCCCTGCCACGCGACCGTGACGCCCGCCGCGCGGGCTCGCTCGGCGAGGTCGTGCAACAACCACGCGCCGGAGAGGTCGAGGGCGGTCACGCCGGCGGCGTCGACCTCGAGGACGCCGGCGCCCGCGAGGTCCAGGGCCGCGAGCTGCGGCTCGATGAGGGGCAGTGCGCGGGCGTTCCAGTCGCCCGCGAGGGTCAAGCGCAGCGCCGACTCGCGGCGTGCGGCCTGCAGGTGCACGTCAGGGCAGCGCCTTGTGCGAGCCGTCGCAGAGCGGCGCGTTCTTGCTGTGCTTGCAGCCGCAGAACCACGCGGTGCCGGTGCGGGTCGCGTCGTGTCTCAGCGGCGTGAACTCCGAGCCCTTGTGCGAGCCGTCGCAGAACGGCTGCTTGGCGGACTTGCCGCAGGTGCACCACCAATAGGTCTTGCCTTCCTCCACCTCGACGGCGATGGGGGTGCGGCTCGCGATGACAGGCTCGGCCATGTCGGGACTCCGGTTCGATGGGACCGGGTTTCAGTATACCGGCACCCCGCAGTCCCGGCTCCCGCGGCCGGTCACTGCAGGTGGGCCTCGACGAACCAGAGGTCCTTGTCGAGCCCTGCGGTGATCTCGTTGAAGAGGTCGGCGGTCACCTCGTCGTCGAGGTCGTCGGCGACCTCGATCGCCGCGCGCGACGCCTTGGCCGCGGCGGCCAGCGCCGCCGCGAGCGCCTCGAGATGCTCCGGTCCCGTGAAGATGTCCTCGGGATAGGGCTTGAGCGTGCTGCGGCTCGCCACGGCGCGCGCCGTGCCGACGGCCGTGCCGCCGAGCGCCGTGATGCGCTCGGCGAGCGCGTCCACGTGCTCTTCGGCGTGCTCGGCGACCTTGTCGAAGAGCTCGTGCAGCGCGATGAAGTTCGGGCCCTTGACGTTCCAGTGGGCCTGCTTCGCCTGCAGCGAGAGGTCGATGGCGTCGACCAGCCGGGCGTTCAGCAGCTCGACCACCTTCTTGCGGGTCTTGGCGGGGATGTCGTTGCGGGTCTTGTGCATGGTCCGTTCCTCCGGATCAGGGGTTGTCCCCCTTGGGCAGCATTCTCCTGCCGGAGTGCCGTAGACACCAGTCGTCAGAAAGGATGCTTTCGATAGACCGCGCCTATCGCGCAGCGGTTTCAGCTGTCGTCGCTGCGGCGGCGCAGGCGGATCGCCGCGTAGACCAGCGCCGCGCCCGCGACGACGCCGAGCCACAGCTCGGCGCTCGCGGGCAGCGGGAACTCGCCGAACTTCGCGTACACGCTGCCGAGCATCCGGCCCGCATCCTCGCCGCCCGCCCTCACGGCGAACTCGTCGAAGAAACCGGTCAGCCGACGGCCGACGAACTCCCCGACATGGCTGGTGCCCAAGGCGGTGCGTTCGGCGATCGACAGCACGAAGAACGGCAGCGTCGCCCAGACGAAGGGCGAACGCTTGGCGAGCACGGACACCACGAGCAGGTAACCCGCCACCGGCAGGTACCAGAGCGCGGCCACCAGCGACTTGCCGAGCAACGAGGCCTGCAGCGCGAGCCAGGTGCCGCCGTGCCAGGTGCCGAGCGCCTCTGCCGGCGTGCCCGACACCTTGGCCGCGACCACCGCGAACACGGCGATGCCGACCACCATCGTCAGCGCCCAGATCCACAGCGGCATCGCGACCAGCGCCACGAACAGCTTGGAGAGCACGGTCTTGGCGTCGGACACCGGCATGCTCTTCCAGAAGAGGATGCTGCGGTCGCGCCGCTCGGTGAACAGGCAGTCGAGCAGGTAGAAGACCACGACCACCATGCCGACCAGCACCTGCGGCACGATGAGCGCGCCGATCCAGACGCCGAAGATGGCGCGTTGCTGCGCGGCGTCGCGCATCGATGCAGGCAGCGCGTCGCCGTCGGCGAACATCACCGACACGCCGCCGTGCATCGCGCTGCTGAGCAGGCTCAGCACGATGATCGCGAGGGCCATGGCGAGCGGGCCCCACACGAGGCTGCGGTGCTCCCACAGCTCGCGGCGCACCAGGGTCATGAACGGACCATGCATGGCGTTGCGGATCATGATGCGGCTCCGGCGGCGGCGGCGCCCTTGGCGGACGCGCCGTCCTGCATGACGGCGACGAAGAGGTCGGGGATGGACGGCGTGCGGACCTCGCCGAAGGCCGCGAGCTCGTCGGCGCGGCGGCCGTCGAAGACCATGCCGACGCGGCCGAACACCTCGCGCTCGTGCAGCGGCCCGAGGCGGCGCGCGGCCTCGGCGTTCTCGCGGCTCGCGACCAGCTGCACGAAGCGGCCGGAGAGGTCCTCGACCGCGGCGTCGAGCACGATCTTGCCGTGCCGGATCAGCAGCAGGTCTGTCAGCAGGTGCTCGACCTCCTCGACCTGGTGCGTGGTGATGAGCAGCGTGCGCTCGTGGTCGAAGTAGTCGTTGAGGATCGTGTCGTAGAACGAGCGGCGGTAGATGAGGTCGAGGCCGAGCGTCGGTTCGTCGAGCACGAGCAGCTTGGCGTCGATGGCCATCACCAGCGCGAGGTGCAACTGGGTGGTCATGCCCTTCGAGAGCTCGCCGATCTTGGCGGCCATGCGCACCTCGGACCGCGCCAGCACGGCCTCGGCCTTCGAGCGGTCGAAGCGCGGATGCACGCCCTGCACGTAATCGAGCGCCTGCCTCACCTTGAGCCAGCGCGGCAGCACCGCGACATCGGCGATGAAGCAGACCTCTTCCATGATGCGGTCGCGCTCGACGCGCGGGTCGCGGCCGAGCACCTTCAGGTCGCCGTCGAAGTCGGTCAGGCCGAGGATCGCCTTTAGCGCGGTCGTCTTGCCGGCGCCGTTCGGGCCCATCAGCCCGACGATGCGCCCGCGGCGCACCGTGAAGTCGACGCCGGCGAGCGCAGGCACCGCCCCGTAGGACTTGCGCAGGCCCCGCGCCTCGATGATGGCATCGCCGGCCGAGGTCGCGTCGCCGGCCGGTGTCGCTTGGGCTTCGGCGTTCATCGGCGGGGCTCCTTCAGCAGTTCCTCGGCCGAGAAGCCGAGCCGGTCGATGGTGGCGCGGAGCTTCGGCCATTGGTCGCGCAGGAACCGCTCGCGCTCGTCGGCGAGCAGCGCCGCACGGGCGCCCGCGCGGACGAACATGCCGCGTCCGCGCTGCTTGTCGACCAACTGCTCGTCGGCGAGCCCCTGGTAGGCCTTGAGCACGGTCAGCGGATTGATGCGGTACTCGGCCGCGACGTTGCGCACCGAGGGCAGCGGGTCGCCTTCCTTCAGGACACCCTCGAGGATCATGGCCACCACCCGCTCGCGCAGTTGGCGGTAGATCGGCGAGCCTTCGCTCCAAGGTTGGTCCATCGAGGCCTCCAGATCGCCATGCGGATCGATCCCTGCCACGGTCCCGCCGGGTCGCTCATCCCGCGACCACGGCGAAAGCCGAGGCCGCGGAGAACATCCACACCGTCAGCGCGGTCAGCGTGGCGGCGAGCGCGGACACCGCCGCGCACTGGGGGAACGGGGTACGGATTTCTGTTCTGCGGTACATCATGGGCTAAAGCTCCGTGAAAATCTATTGGTGATATATATAACTACAACACCAATACGGAGTCAAGCCCCCCGTTGGGAAGGGGGGCGATGGACTAAAATCAAGCGGTTACCCTCTTGGAGACCCTGATGAAGCAGCCCTTGAACGTCGCGATCACCGGTGCCGCCGGCCAGATCGGCTATGCCCTCGCCTTCCGTGTCGCCTCCGGCGCCCTGTTCGGCCCCGACCAGCCCGTGCACCTGCACCTGCTCGAGATCACCCCGGCGCTGCCCACGCTGCAGGGCGTGGTGATGGAGCTCGACGATTGCGCGTTCCCGACGCTCGCCAAGGTCACCGCCACCGACGACGCGCGCGTCGCCTTCAAAGATTGCCATGCGGCGCTGCTGGTCGGCGCGCGGCCGCGCGGCCCCGGCATGGAGCGCAAGGACCTGCTGCTCGCCAACGCGCAGATCTTCTCGGCCCAGGGCAAGGCCCTCGACGCCGTCGCCGCGCGCGACGTGCGCGTGCTGGTGGTCGGCAACCCCGCCAACACCAACGCGCTGATCGCCATGAAGAACGCGCCCTCGCTCAAGCCGCAGAGCTTCACCGCGATGACGCGCCTCGACCACAACCGCGCGCTGTCGCAGCTCGCGGCCAAGACCGGCACGCACGTCAACGACATCCAGAAGATGACGATCTGGGGCAACCACTCGTCGACGCAGTACCCGGACATCAGCCACTGCCTCGTCAAGGGACAGGCGGCGCGCTCGCTCGTCGACCAGGCCTGGGTCGAGGGCGACTTCATCCCGACCGTGCAGCAGCGCGGCGCC
>RFTM01000105.1 GCA_009923475.1 Gammaproteobacteria bacterium
ACGCGGCGGTGGCCGCCCTCGCGGACGACCTCTCTGTGCTGCCGGGTGCGCCGGACATCGACAACGTGCTCGAGGCGCGGCGGCAGGAAGTGCTCGCGAAGCACGCCCGCAAAAGACGCGGCGCGCGAGCCGTCAACGCCGCGCCCGCCGTCCGGACGAACCGCAAACGCTAGGCGCCGCGCCTCCGCCGCCGCAGGTCGTAGCGCTCCTCCCACACCGGCGTCGGCTCGAAGTAGTCGAGGTCCAGCGACTTCGCCTCCTTCTGCCGGGTGAACTGCACCTCCCGCACCTCCTTGAGCAGCGCCGACATGCGGGTCTTGCGCGGCAGGCGCTCGAGCACCTTGTGGCCGAGCAGCTGCGCGATGTCGATCGTCACCGGCAGCACGTGCTCCACCTCGTCCTTGAAGCCGGTCATGAGCTCGGCGCCGAACTTCTCCTCGTCCCAGTGCGAGAGCTCCGTGCCGGGGCCGTAGTCGGTCTCGACGAGCATCTTGCCGAGCGCCGGCAGCTTGGCCACGGGCTTCGCCTTGAACTCGCCGGTGTCGTGCTCGAAGAGCGACATCCACTTCGCCCAGCCGTAGCCGAGCGTGTGGCCGAGCTCGTGGGCGATGGTCCCCGCCACCTCGTCATCGCTGAAGCGCGCGAGGAAGCGCTTGTTGAACTCCACCACGCCGTAGGCGACGCCCGCGCGCGTATAGGGCTCGTAGGCGCGCGCGATGGTGGCGCTGACGCTGCGGAAGGTGCCGACCCGCATCACCACGGCGGTGCGCGGCTCGAGGAAGCGGTTCCAGAAATTGCAGGCCGCGCGCGCGGAGGCCTTCAGCCGGCCGTCGACGTCGGAGACGATCTTGTAGGTGATGAGGCGGGGCATGGCGGTACCTCCTGTGGAAGATACGCAGCCGCGCGCCCGAAGCGGACATGCCGCCCCCCTCACCGCCCCCGCTCGAGCGGCGGCGCGCCGCCGCTGACGATCTCGCGCAGCACGAAGCTCGACTCGACGCGCGCCACGCCCGGGAGCTTCGTCAGCACCGAACTGTGCACGCGTTCGATGTCGGCGGCGTCGCGGGCGAGCACGCGCAGGATGTAGTCGGCCTCGCCGGTGGTGAGGAAGCACTCGGTGATCTCGGGGACGGCGCTCACCGCCCGCTCGAAGGCGCGCAGCTCGCGGTCCGCCTGCGACTTGAGCGTGATGCGCACCATCACGCTCATCCCCCAGCCGAGCTTCGCCAGCGAGAGCTTGGCGGTATAGCGCTCGATGTAGCCCTGCTCCTCGAGGCGCCGCACGCGGCGCAGGCAGGCGGATTCCGAGAGTTCCACGCGCGCCGCGAGGTCGGCGTTGGCGATGCGGCCATCCAGCCGCAGTTCGTTGAGGATGCGCAGGTCGAGCTTGTCGAGCTTGTCGGACGGCAGATTCATGCGCGGAACCGCGTTCAAACCGCAGGATATTGCGGATTCAATCACTTCAGAGCCGTCATCTGCAAGTCCCTGCGGCCCGGCCGGGCGCATCCTGTGGACCATGAAGATCGGCGTCCCCAAAGAGATCAAGGTGCACGAGTACCGCGTGGGGCTCGTCCCCGGCTCGGTCCGTGAGCTCGTCCACTCCGGCCACGAGGTGCTCGTCGAGACCGGCGCCGGCCTCGGCATCGGCTGCCCCGATGACGAATACCGCGCCGCCGGCGCGCAGATCCTGCCGACGGCCGCGAGCGTGTTCGCCGCCGCCGACATGATCGTGAAGGTGAAGGAGCCGCAGCTGCCGGAGTGCGCGATGCTGCGCCCGGGGCAGCTGCTGTTCACCTACCTGCACCTCGCCGCCGACAAGCCGCAGGCCGAGGCGCTCATGAAGTCGGGCGCGCATGCGGTCGCCTACGAGACCGTGATCGGCCGCGACGGCAGCCTGCCGCTGCTCACGCCCATGAGCGAGGTCGCGGGCCGCATGTCCGCGCAGGTGGCCGCGACGCTGCTGCAGAAGAACTCCGGCGGCGCCGGCATCCTGATGGGCGGCGTGCCCGGCACCGCGCCCGCGCGCGTGCTCGTCATCGGCGGCGGCGTCTCGGGCGCTGCGGCCGCGGAGATCGCGCTCGGCATGCGCGCCGCCGTCACCATCCTCGACAAGTCGCTGCCGCGGCTGCGCGAACTCGACGCCCGGTTCGGCGGCCATGTGCGCACCCTCGCCTCTTCCACCGACACGCTCGAGCGCGAAGTCGCGGCGGCCGATGTCGTCATCGGCGCGGTGCTCATCCCCGGCGCCGCGGCGCCCAAGCTCGTCACCGAGAAGATGGTCGCCTCGATGCGCCCCGGCTCGGTGCTCATCGACATCGCCATCGACCAGGGCGGCTGCTTCGCCACGAGCCGCCCGACCACGCACAGCGACCCGACTTATGTCATACACGGCGTGACGCACTACTGCGTCACCAACATGCCGGGCGCCGTGCCGCGCACCTCCGCGTTCGCGCTCAACGCCGCGACGCTGCCTTATGTGAAATCGTTGGCCGACCGCGGCCTGCAAGCCGCGCTCGCCGCGGACGCCGGGCTCGCCGCCGGGCTCAATGTGAGCGCGGGCAAGATCACCTCGAAGGCGGTGGCGGAGGCGCTCGGACTGTAACCGCTCGGGCTGTAGCCCGGCGGGCTACGGGCGCTGACGCGCGTCGATGTCCCGCGGCAGCGCACCGCGGAAACATCGTGTTTTCTGCTAGATTCCGCGCATGTCCTCCCCGCGCCGCTACACCATCCTGGTGCCGCAGGAGACGGTGGATCGCGCGAGCGCCTACATCGATGCGCTCTGCGAAGACCCGACCGTCGCCGGCGCGAAGCTGCGCCCGGCGCTGGATCGCACCGACCCCGAAGACCTCGCGCCCTACGACCTGCTCGGCGCGCTCTTCGACACCAAGCAGCCGCAGATCTTCGCCGAGTCCGAAGTGGCGGGCGACGGTTCCGATTGGAACCTCGATGAACTGGGCCTGCTCGGCGATGTCTCGGTCGCGGTGCCGGTGACGATCTTTGATGACGGCCGGCACCAGCATCCGACGCCGCATGATCCGCCGTTCGAGGGCATGCTCGTGTTCACCTCCGGCGCGCTGCTGCGCAACGGGCGCGGCTGCGAACCGGCCGACTGGGCCGAAGTCGTGGTGTCCGACCAGACGCTCTCGCCCGAGGCCCTCTACCAGCTTTATCGACGCCGACTGACGCCGGTGCTGCGGCACATCGACGAGCACGCAGCGCGGCCGAGGTCGGCGATCGTCACCATCCCCGGCCTCGGTTGCGGACAGTTCGCCGGCCCTTTCCGCGGCCAGCTGGGCGCGCATCTGCAACGGACCCTCGAGCGCCTGCTGCAGGACATCGGCGCATCCTTGCCGAACCTGCGCGCGGTCTACTTCGATCCGTACGACGAATGCGCCGACGCGCGCACCGAGATCCACGGCATCTCGCTGATGGTGCGGCCGCTGCGCAGCCCCGGCAACGCGCACAAGCCCCAGCTGTGCCGACCGACGGCCTACCAGGACGCGGGCGACGATCTCTCGGGCTGCAGGCTCTACAGCCTCGTCGCCTGGGATCCCGTGTCTTGGCCGGGCAACGATTTCTTTGCCGGTTCGCGGATGACCGACGACGGCGTCAAGGCCGCCGCCACCGACTCCATGCGCGCGATGACAGGCGTCGAAGGCCGCTACGACGCCGCAGCCGCGATGTACCGGCCGCCGCCGCCGTTCCGGACCTGGGACGAAGTGGTCAAGGACGGCATGCGCCGGCGCGGCCTGCGGCTCTGGGATCTTTGACGCGGCTCAGTCGTAGCGCAGCGTGTCGACCGGGGCGGGATCCGAAGATCAGCGGCGCGACAACGGCATCGCTTGCCGCGGGAACGTCTTCAGCAGTTCAGCGTCCATGGTCACGAGTTTCACGCCGAGCGTCCGTGCCAGTGCGATGAATTCACAGTCGTAGGCGGTGCAACCGCTGTCGCGCGCGAGTTCGAGCACCATGCGGGATTCGACCTCATGTTCCGCGCCGGCGAGCAACGACTCCGCCTCGCGCTGGATCTCGAGAGCGGCCGCGTATTCCAGCATGCCGCGCCGGACGCCACCCGCGAGGATGTTGCGGAACTCGCTGCGCCAGAGCAAAGGCGCAGCCCAATCAGCGTCCCGCTGCAGCAGCCCTTCGGCATCCGCGGTCCGCTCCCCGGGAAGGTACAGGTATGCGATGACGTTGGTGTCGACCACGATCATCTGCGGCCCTCGCGCTTCAGGGCGTCGACGGCTTTCGCCGTGAAGGCACCCCGGGGCAGCGCAGCGCGCAACGACCTCGCCCGCGCGAGACGCTCGGCCACCGGCACCCGCTCGGGGATCAGCACCGACTCGAGGCAGACGATCGCCTCGCTGTTGAGACTGCGGCGGTGGTCCTGCGCCGACGCCCTCAAGCGCTCGTACACCTCGTCCGGGATGTTCTTCAAGGTGAGCGTGGTGGGCATCACGGGCTCCGTGGGCAGTGTCGGGAGTGGTTGCATTATGGTGTCGCTCTGGTTGCTTTTCAAACGGGTGTGTCCCGTCGGACATGCTGCACCCAAGACACCGGATCGGGCGGCTGGATTTCCGGTGTATCCGTGCGGAAATGCGCGGCGCGGCTCCGTGCTACCCTCATGCCCCATGAAGCGCATCGCATCCTGGCTGCTCGCAGCCGTCCTCGGTCTATCGGTCATCGCGACGGCCTCGGCCGACGGCAGCAGCTATCTCGAGATGGTGCGGATGCAGATGGCGAAGGCGGGCTTGCCGCCGGGCTATCTCGCGACGTCGGCGCTGCCGGCGGGCCTCACGCTGCTGCCGCCGCCGCCTGCGGCCGGCTCCGCCGCCGAGCAGCGCGACATCGAGGCGAACGCCGCGGCGCTCGCGCTCGCGGGATCGGACGCCGCGCGCAAGGCGATGGCCGCAGCGGATGCCAACACCCAGTTCCCGGCGGTGACGCAGACCTTCACCTGCGCGCTCGGCCTCGAGATCACCGAGGCCGCGACGCCGACGCTATACCGCCTGATCCGCCGGACCTTCGCCGACTTCGCGCTCGCCACGATGACGGTCAAGCAGCACTACCAGCGCCCGCGGCCGTTCATGGTCAACGGCCAGCCCTCCTGCGTGCCCGCCGACGAAGAGCGGCTGCGCAAGGACGGCTCGTATCCGTCCGGACACAGCGCATACGGGTTCGGTTGGAGCATGGTGCTCGCGGGCGTGGCGCCGGACCACAGCGACGCGCTGCTGCGCCGCGGCATCGAGTACGGCGCGAGCCGCGAAGTCTGCAACGTGCACTGGCAGAGCGACGTCGAGCAGGGCCGCATCATCGCTGCCGCCGTGTTCGCGCGGCTTCAGGGCGAGCCGGAGTTCCGCCGTGATGTCGAGGCGGCCCGCGCAGAGGTCGAGGCCGCGCGCCGCGGCACGCCGACGGCGGCGGTCACGGCGGCGTTTGCGAGCTGCGGGAAGTAGCGCTGGCGGCCAGAGAGCCGTTCAGGGCACATCGACCGGCATCACCTCGAGGCCATCTATGGCAGCGAAGTCAGCCGGGTTGCAGGTATAGACGGGCAGCCCGCGGGACAGTGCCACTGCGGCGATCATCGCGTCATAGGCGCGCGCAGCGGTCTTGCGGTTGTTGCGGCGCAAGGAGGCAGCGACACGACCGAAGGCGCGGGCGGCAGCCGCATCGAACGGGATCGGCTCGAAGTCCGATTCCGCTTGTTGCAGATGTGCCTGGCGGGCGGCCCGCTCGGCCTGGTCGGGCTGCAGTTCGAACGCACTCCAGAACGCCATGAGGCCATCGCCCAGGAACTTGTTCACGTAGCCGCCGGTCGCGATGACCTCGTCGGTCATCGCCCCCATGACCAGGTTCAGCGTCGACACCGCGCCCGCACCGCCCGCACGCTCGGCGATCGTCGTGAATCCAGCGAGGTCGCAGAACATCACCGCGATGACCCGCTCCTCGCCGCCCATGCTCAGCGCACCGGGATCCTTGGTCAGCCGCTCGACCAGTTCCGGCGAGACGCGCGCGCCGAACTGACGCTGGATCCGGGCACGGTCACGAGCCGAGAGGAACGCACTCACCACCGTGCCGCTGACCCAGGCCCCCACCGGCGCATTCGCGGGCACGACGATCGGCAGGATCGCGTGCGCATCGTCGAACGCAAGCATGCCGGCCGCCCAGAGCCACGCCCCGACCATCGCCAGCACCGACGCCGCCGCGACGAGCGCCCCCGTGGTGGCCACGATCCACGCTGCGACCAGGGCGAGCGCCAACCCGACCGCGAGACCGCTCCAGGCGGGCCACACGGCGCGCGA
>RFTM01000106.1 GCA_009923475.1 Gammaproteobacteria bacterium
GTTGAAGGACAGCGGAACTCCGTTTACCGCCGTTAATTATTACGAGCAGGCGTTTACCAAAGATCAGTTGAAGAAAATTTTAAAGCAGGCCGGACTTTCCCCCAAGGATGTGCTCAGGACCAAGGAAGACATCTACAAGGAATTGGAACTGGCCAACAAGGACCTGTCGGATGACGCGTTGCTGGATGTGATGGTGAAGCATCCGGATCTGATTCAGCGGCCGCTTGTCGTCAAGAATGATCAGGCTGTGCTGGCCAGGCCGGCGGAAACCGTAAAAACGCTGTTGTGAGTCTCAGCGGTCGAACGCACTGTAGGCGACAATGCGGCCGGTGGGCTGAGAGGCTGATTTTACCGGAGCAGCTTGCATGGTTGCCCGTCTGACGATATTGCCGCCCTCCCCTTTCGCTTCGTAGAGCGCGCGATAGGCGGTCTTTGTCACAACGGTGAGTAAAGGACCGGGCGGAGTCGCTTCTGCCACGCCGATGCTGGCGGTGACGGCGTTGCCGCGCGTCGACTTCGGCAGGAAGGTGTACTTCGCGCCGCCGGGCAGCGTCTCGCTGCGGCTGCGCGCGACGATGTTGGAGGGCGAGGGATCGAAGGCCTCGGCCTGCTTCAGCGCCGCGCGTCCGGTGTAGCCGGCGAGCAGCGTGGCCGGATCCGGCGAGGGCGGGATCGCCGCGCGGACCGGGTTCGCCTCGGGGACGAAGAGGCCCGTCGTGCGGTTGGCGGGCTTGAGGTAGGCCTGCGCCACGCGGTTGACGTCCGCCGCCGTGACCTTCTCGGTCATGTCGCGCGACAGGAACCACAGGCGCCAGTCGCCCTTGGCGATGTACTCGGAGAGCCCGAGGCCCACGCGGTCGCTGTTGTTGTAGGCGAGCTCGAAGCCCTTGAGCAGGGTGTTCTTGGCGCGCTGCACCTCGGCCTCGGTGATCGGCTGGGAGGCGAGCGTATCAAGCAGGTCCAGCATCGTCTTGGTGGCGTCCGCGACGGGCTTGTCCTTCAGCACCTCGGCCGTCAGGTACATGTAGCCGGGATCCTTGAGGTCGAAGGCGATGCCGCCCACGCTGCTCGCCTTGCCGGTCTCGACCAGCGCCTTGTAGAGGCGGCCGGAGGGCTCGTTGGTGAGCACCTCGGCGAGCACCTCGACGGCGGCGTAGTCGGGGTGGGCGCCCGCCGGGATGTGGTAGCCGGCGGAGGTCACCTGCACGTCGCCGACGCGGCGCAGCACCACGTGGCGCTCGCCGTCCTGCACCGGCTCGACGGTGTAGGTCTGTTGCAGCTTGCGCTCCGGCCGCGGGATCGGCCCGAAGGATTCATCGACCCACTGCAGGGTCTTGGCCTCGTCGAACTTGCCGGCGATGGTCAGGACCGCGTTGTCCGGCTGGTAGAACTTCTTGTAGAAGGCGCGCAGGTTGTCCACGGGGACGCGCTCGATGTCCTCGCGCGAGCCGATGGTCGACTTGCCGTAGTTGTGCCAGAGGTAGGCGGTGGACATCACGCGCTCGAGCAGCACGCGCGAGGGATTGTTCTCGCCCGACTCGAACTCGTTGCGGACCACCGAGAACTCGCTCTTGAGGTCCTCCTCCTTGATGAAGGAATTGACCATGCGGTCGGCCTCGAGGTCGAGCGCCCAGCGCAGGTTGTCGTCGGTGGCCGCGAAGGTCTCGAAGTAGTTGGTGCGGTCGTACCAGGTGGTGCCGTTCGGGCGCGCGCCGCGGGCGGTGAGCTCCTGCGGGATGTTGGGGTGCTTGGGCGTGCCCTTGAACACCATGTGCTCGAGCAGGTGCGCCATGCCGCTCTCGCCGTAGCCCTCGTGGCGCGAGCCGACGAGGTAGGTGACGTTCACGGTGATGGTGGGCTTGGAGGCGTCCGGGAAGAGGAGTACGGTCAGGCCGTTGGCGAGCCGGTATTCCGTGATGCCCTCGACGGAGGTGATCTTCTGCGGGGCCGGCCGCGCGGCAGCGGGCTTGGCCGCCGGGGCGGGCTTGGCCGCGGGCGCCGCGAAGGCGGATGCCCCGCTGAGGGCCGCCAGCAGGGCGATGGCAAGGGCGAGGGCAGGACGGAAAGGATGGCTCACGTGAAGCACTCCGGCGGTTCGGGGAAGGCCGTCAATGTATACGGCGCACGGCGCGGCGCAAGCCCTTGCGCGTTTTTGAGGGTCGTGCTTGGCATCGCCTGTGCGGCGCTAGGCGCGGTCGCCCGGCTGCCCGCCCAGCCCTCGCCACAGCCTGCGGCCGTGCCGGAGGCCCAGGCGACCGCACCCGCGGTGCCCAAGCTCGACCTGCGACCGGGAGACCTGCGGCGCTTCGTGCCGCCCGAGGATCTCTACGAACCCTGGACCAGCGAACTCGACGAGGTCGTGATCCGCCCGCGCCGCGGGCCGCCCGACCTGCCGGAGCGGCGCGCCGTGCCGCAGGGCCTCGGCGGCTTGTGGTGGGCCGCAAGGCGGCCGACGCAGTCCTGGCGCCTCTTCGTGCCGGACCCCAACGCCGGTCCCGACGCGCCGGCGACCCGGCCGCGTTCCCCCGATGACCCGCAGCCGCCGCCCGGCGCGTGGCGCATGCGCCTCGATGCGAGCGGCAAGGTCTGGTGACCCGGCGCCCGCTGCGCCGTAACGCCCAAAGAAAAAGGCCCCGTCTCCGGGGCCTTCTCCTCCATCACGTATGGTGCGGGCCGATCAGAGCAGCGGCACCAGCAGCAGCGCGACGATGTTGATGATCTTGATGAGCGGGTTGATGGCCGGGCCCGCCGTGTCCTTGTACGGGTCGCCGACGGTGTCGCCGGTGACCGCGGCCTTGTGGGCATCCGAGCCCTTGCCGCCATGGTGGCCTTCCTCGATGTACTTCTTGGCGTTGTCCCAGGCGCCGCCGCCGGTGCACATCGAGATCGCGACGAAGAGGCCCGTCACGATGGTGCCGATCAGCAGGCCGCCGAGCGCCTTGATGCCGGCGCCGTCGCCCATCAGCGCGTTCATGCCGAAGGCCACCACCACCGGCACGAGGATCGGCAGCAGCGAGGGCACCACCATCTCCTTGATGGCCGCCTTGGTGAGCAGGTCGACGGCCTTGGAGTAGTCGGGCTTGGCCGTGCCTTCCATGATGCCCTTGATCTCGCGGAACTGGCGGCGCACCTCGGTGACCACCGAACCCGCCGCGCGGCCCACGGCCTCCATCGCCATGGCGCCGAACAGGTAGGGCACGAGGCCGCCGATGAAGAGGCCGATGATCACCGCCGGGTCGGACAGCGAGAAGTCGACCAGCTTGCCCGCCGCCTCGAGGTTGTGGGTGTAGTCGGCGAACAGCACCAGCGCGGCGAGGCCGGCCGAGCCGATCGCGTAGCCCTTGGTGACCGCCTTGGTGGTGTTGCCCACCGCATCGAGCGGGTCGGTGATGTTGCGCACCTTCTTGTCGAGGCCCGACATCTCGGCGATGCCGCCGGCGTTGTCGGTGATCGGGCCGTAGGCGTCGAGCGCCACGATCATGCCGGTGAGCGACAGCATCGCGGTCGCGGCGATGGCGATGCCGTACAGGCCCTCGAGCGTGTACGCGCCCCAGATGGCGGCGCAGACCGCGATCACGGGCAGGGCGGTCGACTTCATCGAGACGCCGAGACCCGCGATCATGTTGGTCGCGTGGCCGGTCTGCGAGGCTTCCGCGACCTTCTGCACCGGGCTGAACTCGGTGGCGGTGTAGTACTCGGTGATGACGATCATCGCCGCCGTCAGCGCGAGGCCGATCAGCGTGCAGCCGAACATGCCGGCGAAGTCGTCCGGCATCAGCGACTTCGTGATGAACCAGAAGGCGATCGCCGAGATGACGCCCGAGACGATCACGCCCTTGTAGAGCGCGTTCATGATCTTGCCGCCGTCGGAGACCCGCACGAAGAAGGTGCCGACGATCGAGGCGACGATGGACGCCGCGCCGAGCGCGAGCGGATACATCACGGACGCGCCGTCCGGGGTGGCGAGCATCAGGCCGCCGAGCAGCATGGTGGCGACCAGCGTGACCGCGTAGGTCTCGAAGAGATCGGCCGCCATGCCGGCGCAGTCGCCGACGTTGTCGCCGACGTTGTCGGCGATCACGGCCGGGTTGCGCGGGTCGTCCTCGGGGATGCCCGCCTCGACCTTGCCGACGAGGTCGGCGCCGACGTCGGCGCCCTTGGTGAAGATGCCGCCGCCGAGGCGCGCGAAGATGGAGATCAGCGAACCGCCGAAGGCGAGGCCGACCAGCGAGTGCAGCGCGGCTTCGTCGCCGATGATCCCGCGCATCGCGAGGTAGTAGCCGGCGACGCCCAGCAGGCCGAGGCCGACCACCAGCATGCCGGTGATCGCGCCGCCCTTGAAGGCGACCTGCAGCGCGGCGTTGAGACCGTCGTTGGCGGCCTGCGCGGTGCGCACGTTGGCGCGCACCGACACGTTCATGCCGATGAAGCCCGCGAGACCCGAGAGGATCGCGCCGACCGCGAAGCCGCCCGCCGTCGCCGCGCCGAGCGCGAAGCCGAGCACGATGCACAGCACCACGCCGACCACCGCGATGGTGGAGTACTGGCGGTTGAGGTAGGCCTTGGCGCCGGCCTGGATGGCCGCGGCGATCTCCTGCATCCGCTCGTTGCCGGCGGGCAGGCGATTGATGGCGGCGGCCGAGACGGCGCCGTAGATGATGGCGAGAACACCGGCCGCGATAGCGACCCACAGCCAGAGATTGGCATCCATTTATGAGAAACCCCCCTGAAAAAAGGCGCCGAAGTGTAACACAGCGCCCGGGCGGTTCCGGGGGCCCGCGGGCCGGGCCAGCCGCCCGGCTCAGCCGCCCGGCTTGAAGGGCGGCAGCTTCTTGCGCACCGCCACGCCGCGGATCTTCACGTAGACCGGCAGGCCGTCCTTGTAGGGCGGCGGGTCGCCGCCGCCGATCAGCGGCGAGAGGTAGCGACGGCACTTGTCGGTGATGCCGAAGCCGTCCGGCGTGATGAAGTCGCGGGGCAGCTTCTTCTCGACGTTGGCGACCTTGGCGAGCTCGACATGGCCCACCGTCCAGCGGTAAGGCTGCGAGGACTTGCGCACCACGATCGGCATCACGGCGTCGTGGCCCTTCACGGCGAGCTCGACGGCCGCCTTGCCCATCGCGTACGCCTGCTCGACGTCGGTCTTGGAGGCGATGTGGCGCGCCGCGCGTTGCAGGTAGTCGGCCACCGCCCAGTGGTACTTGTAGCCGTGCGCCTCGCGCACCATGTTGGCCACCACCGGGCCGACGCCGCCCAGCTGCGTGTGGCCGAAGGCGTCCTTGGTGCCGGCGTCGGCGAGGAAGCGTCCGTCGGCGTAGGCCGTGCCCTCCGAGACCACGATCACGCAGTAGCCGACCCGATCGACGGTCTCCTTGACGCGCGCCAGGAAGGCCGCCTGGTCGAAGGCGATCTCGGGGAACAGGATGACGTGCGGCGGCGCGTCACGGCCCCTGCCGGCGAGCCCGCCCGCGGCGGCGATCCAGCCGGCGTGGCGGCCCATCACCTCCATCACGAACACCTTGGTGGAGGTCTTGGCCATCGAGGCGACGTCGAGCGAGGCCTCGAGCGTGGAGATGGCGACGTACTTGGCCACCGAGCCGAAGCCCGGACAGCAATCGGTGTAGGGCAGGTCGTTGTCGACGGTCTTGGGCACGCCGATGCAGGTGATGGGATAGCCGAGCTGCTTGCCCATCTCCGCGACCTTGTGCGCGGTGTCCATCGAGTCGTTGCCGCCGTTGTAGAAGAAGTAGCCGATGTCGTGGGCCTTGAAGACCTCGATCAGCCGCTCGTATTCGGCGCGGTTCTTGTCGAGCCCCTTCAGCTTGAAGCGCGCCGAGCCGAACGCGCCGGCGGGCGTGTGCTTGAGGCCCTCGATCGTCGCCTTGTCCTCCTTCGAGCAGTCGATGAGGTCCTCGTGCAGCGCGCCGACGATGCCGTGGCGCCCGGCATAGACCTTGCCGATGTGCTTGGGGTAGCGGGCGGCCGTCTGGATGACCCCGGCGGCCGAGGCGTTGATGACGGCGGTGACGCCGCCCGACTGGGCGTAGAACGCGTTGCGGGGGGCGGGACGGGCGGCGCGGGCCACGGGCCTGCGGACGGTCTTGCGGGCGGTCTTTTTCATGGGCGCCGAGGATAGCGCAGCATTTGACCTGCCGGGAACGGGCGGTTACCGTGCGCCCTGTCATCCAAAGCAAGGATGCCCAAGGGCCCTCCACCCATGAGAATCGTGTTCCTCGGCGCGCCCGGCTCCGGCAAGGGGACGCAATCGCA
>RFTM01000107.1 GCA_009923475.1 Gammaproteobacteria bacterium
CCTCGACATTGCGCAGGGTGAGGATCGCCTGATAAAGGCTGCGCTCGGTGCGCGCCTCCTGGCGCGGTGAGAGCTGGGCATGGGTTTTCATAGGATGATGTCAGCGTGTTAATGTGTTAACACGTTAATACATCAGCACGAGTGTGGCAAGGCCCCCGGGATTGACGACCGCCGTCCACGTGACCTATTATTCGCCGGCTTATCGAGACCGGCTGAGGGAAAGGCCCGACGACGCCGGGGCAACCGCCAGATCCAACCAATCTGGGCAAGGTGCCAACTCCGCGCGCTCCGCCATGGTGGTCGCGTCAGATGAGCGGCTGAAGGTGAGCCATGACTGCGTTCAAAGACACAATTCGGGCGGAAAACCCTGGTCCAGTCGACACGGCTGGCGTCACTGACGTGCCCACGATCCGGCGCGACGGTGTCGTGCGCGCGGTCAACCTGCGCGAGGGCATCGTCGCGGATGCGGACAAGATCGACGCCGGCATGATCTTCGGCGCGGGCTACCCGCCGTTCCGGGGCGGGCCTCTCAAGGCGGCGCGCGACCGCGGTGTCGCCGAGTGCGTCGCGCGGCTGCGCGACCTCGCCGGACGGTACGGCCCGCGCTTCACTCCCGACGCCGGCTGGTCGATGCTCGACTGACCCATCGTCGACCGCCGCTCGCCGGTCGCCGTGAAGGCGCGGCTCACCTGCTCCGCGGCATACGACTGCGGATCGATCGCACGGCGGGCCGCCCCTTCGCGGGGACGGTCGCGGCGCGCGACGCTTTGGCGAACGCCGCGAAATCTTTGTCCGCCAGCCTGTCCACCTTGCGCTCGAACCTGCGATAGCGCGCGAGCATCGCCGCGCCCAGCGGCGTGAGCGACGCGCCACCGCCGTCCCGTCCGCCGGCGTTCAGCGCGACCAACGGCTGCCGGAATCCCTCGTTCAGGCTGTGGACCAGCAACCAGCCGCGCCGATAGCTCATGCCAAGCGAACGCGCAGCGGCCGACAGCGACCCGGTCCGGACGATGCCCTCCAAAAGGGCGATCTTGCCCGGTCCCACGGCGCAGTCGGGCGCGAAGTCGAGGCGGATGCGTGCTCGGGGACCTGCCATCGCGCGTCAGTATCCCATCCGGAGCGTCACGCCGAAGACGCGCGGGTCGGCCGGTTGCCCGAGGATCAGGCCGGAGTTCCCTGTCTGGACGGTCAGCGCATTGATGTAGTCCGCGTCGAAGACGTTCCGCGCGAAGAGCTCTATGCCCCAGCCTGCCGCCGCCCGGTAGCCGACGCTGAGGTCGGTGGTCACATGGCCGTCGACCCAGGTGTAGCGCGAGGCGCTCGTGTCACTGAAATAGCCGCTGCGCGCGCTCGTTTCGAGCGTGATGCGAGCCTCCCCGCGCCCGAGCGGCCGGCGGAACTCGGCGCCCAACGATCCTGCCCAGCGCGAGAGGCCGGCGAGCCGCGCACCCGTGAGGTCGCAGGCGGTCGTCGTCGCCGTCTGCAGTTCGAGCGGGCAAGGTCCCGCGGGATAGTCCGAGTTCCGGCCGTCCGCATACGCGGCCGACAGCCGCAGCGTAAGGGCGTCGTCAGGCTTGAACGCGAGGTCCGCCTCGGCGCCCTGCACCCGGACCTCGGGGATGTTGGAGGGATAGGATCGCAACGCGGCGGTCTCGAGGCTGGAGACGATGTTGGCCTGGTAGTCGCCGACCACGGTCCGGAACGCGGTCAGCTCGAGCGTCATGCCACCGGTCGCGGAACGCGCCTTGAGGCCCGCCTCGATCGTCCGGTTGCGCTCGTCACGGATCACCGCCGTTCCCAGCGCGGGACGGTTGGCCGCGTCCAGCGGCAGACCCGACATGTTCAAACCGCCCGATTTGAAGCCTTGCGAGACCGTGAGGTAGGACATCACACGATCGGTGACCTGCCACGCGAGGCTGCCGCGCCCGGAAATGCTGCCGCCCGAATCTGCCGCCGCGTAGGCCTGCGGTCGGAGGATGGACATCCTGGCCCGCGTCAGTTCGGCGACCGTCGCCGGGGGCAGCGCAGCGAGCGAAGGGCCACCTGCCACTTCGGTCGCATAGGAGCCGTCCTTGTCCTCGTAGGTGTAGCGCAGGCCAAGCGTCGCGCGCACCGTTTCCGCGACCTGCCAGCCCAGCTCGCCGAAAGCCGCGTAGCTGCGCATCGCGAACCGCGACAGGCCTTGTTGGCCGTAACCATCGAGCAGATCGCGGGGGATCGGGACCCTGAAGCTCGCGGGGTCCAGCAACCAGTATGCCGCCTCAGGCCCGTAGACGCTGATCGGTCGTGCATCGATCCGTTGCGCGAACGCGTAAAGCCCGACGACTTCGTCGACGCCCCCACGCCGGTCCGAGGCGAAGCGCAGTTCCTGGCTGTATTGGTCCTGCCGCGACGGGATGCGTTGCACGCGTTGGATCGGCAAGCCCGTGTAATCGCGGTCGTTGGCGACATCCCAGCGCCATCGACGCCACGCGGTCACCGAGGTGAGCGTCCCATGCGGGAGCGCGAGGTCCGCGTGCAGCGACACGCCGCCCTGCCGGGTGTCGATGCGCAGCGGCGCATCGATGTCCGACAAACGGTCGTAGGCATCAAGGCTCGGAGGTGCATAGCCCAGACCGGTAGCGAGCGCAGGGAACTGCCGCGACGGATCCCGACGGCTCTGCCCCACGCGCAAGAAAACCTGGGTGCAACAGGCCGAGCGGAGGTCGGCGACATCGGCGATGAGCCGCAGCGAGACCGCCGATGACGGCTCGAAGAGCAATTGACCGCGCAGCGCGAGGTTGCCGAGAGCGTTGAGTTCCTGCCCGGTCTGCAGGTTGCGGAGGGTGCCGTCGCGCCGCGTGTAGAGGGCCGCGAGACGCCCGGCGAGCAGGGGCGCCAAGGGCCCCGTCATCGAGGCCTTCGCCTGCAAGAGGTCGAGACCGCCTGCCGAAACCTGCGCGTCCGCGGCGGGCGTGAAGGACGGGCGGCGAGTGACCACATTGACGGCGCCGGCCGTCGTGTTCTTGCCGTAGAGCGTACCCTGCGGCCCGCGCAACACCTCGACGCGCTCGATGTCCGTGAGGTCGAAGGCGGCGCTCGCCGGCCGGGCGTGGTAGACCTCATCGACATAGAACCCGACGCCAGGCTCGATGCCGTCGTTCGCCGCGCTGATGGACAGCGTGTTGGAACCCAGGCCGCGGATCGTGTAGGCCGTGTTCCGGGGATTCGCCGAGTTGTAGTAGAGCGAGGGCACCATGCCGCTCATCTGCTGCAGGTTCACGACGCCGTTCGCCTCGAGCCGCCCTGCGTCGAGCACCGACATCGCGATCGGCACGGACTGCGGATCCTCGGCGCGGCGCCGGGCCGTGACGGTCACGGCTTCGAGCTCGGTGGCGACGCCTTGGCCGCACAGCAACATGGAAAGCATCGCCGAGGCACCGCGCCATCGGCGCCGCACGACCGGTGCACCCTTCGCACGCCCCCGCCCATTCAGCATCTCCCGCACCGGATGTGCTCCATGTCTATCGCTATATCCGACAGGATACAACGCCGGTCGCCATCATCACAGGCGCGGCGCCTGCGCGGCCATTTCAGCGGTCGGGGTCGCTCAGCTGCGGGGGCGCAGCGTCGCCAGACGCCACAGGATCCGCTCCATCGCCAGCGGCTTGTTGATGGGCGTCTCGGCCCAGAGACGCGCCTCGCGCGCGTGTTCGAGGGCCTCGAAGAGCGCGGGCGCGGGCAGCGCGCGCTTGCCCCGGCCCCACTCGCGCAGGCGGTCGGCGATCCAGCGCTCGATGCAGGCCGCCCGCAGCGCATACTCGTCCTTGCCCCAGCGGTCCGCGGTCTCGACGACATCGAGGCCGCCCTGCACCGCCTCTTCAAGCGCGCGCTCGGTGTCGCGGCGCAGCAGCGACATCGCCGCCGCATCCACGCCGAGTGCGGTCAAGGGCTGCGGGCCGATCACGGTCAAGGCGGCCCGCCAGTCGACGGCGCTGCTGCCCGGACGCTGCAGCTGCAACCAGGCGACGAGTTCGTCCTCTGACGGCGGGCGCGGACGCAGCCGCGTGCAGCGGCTCTGCACCGTCACCGGCAAGCGCCACGGCTCGCCCGTCACCAGCAGCAACAGCGCCTTGCCCGGCGGTTCCTCGAGCGTCTTGAGCAGGGCGTTCGCGGCGTTGCGGTTGAGCCGCTCGGCCGGCGTGATGACCGCCACCTTGCGGCCGCCGGCATGCGCGGTCAGGGCGAGCTCTGACGCGAGATCTCGCACCTGGTCGATGCGGATCTCCTTGGAATCCTCGATGGGGCGCAAGGTGAGCAGGTCGGGCTGTTCGCCCGCGAGGACGCGCCGGCAATCGAGGCAGGCACCGCAGGGACCCATGCCGACGCCCGTGACGGCGCGCGGCGTACGGCAGAACACCCGCGCGGCGATCCAGAGGGCGAGCCATTCGCCGCCCTGCCCTGGCGACGCCTCGACCAGCAGGGCGTGACCGAGACGGTCGGCGGCGCCCGCGGCTTCGAAGGCCTGCTGCGCGGGCCGCAGCCACGGCAGGTCGGCATCGAGCGGCAGGCCGCTCACCGGGAAGCTCCCTGCGGGCCGGGCATCGTATCGAGAGCCTCGAGCGCCGCGACCGCGGCAGCAGCCAGCGCGTCCGGCGTCGCGGTCGCATCGAGCACGCGCACCCGCTGGGGCTCGGCGGCCGCGATCTCGAGGTAGCGCGCGCGCACGCGCTCGAAGAAGGCGAGCGTCTCGGACTCGAACCGGTCCGCCTCGGCATCGCCTGCGGCGCGGCGTCGCGCGGCGGCCCGGGAGAGCCCGGTCGATACCGGCAGGTCGAGAAGCAGGGTGAGGTCGGGCGAGAACCCGCCCAAAGACCCTAGGGATAGCGATTCGATGAACTCGCGCGAGACGCCCCGGCCGCCACCCTGATAGGCGCGCGTGGCATCGGTGTAGCGGTCGCAGACCACCCAGGCGCCACGCGCGAGCGCAGGACGCACGAGATTGTCGATGTGCACCGCCCGCGCGGCGAACATCAGCAGCGTCTCGGCCTCAGGGGACAGCCGCTCCTCGCCGCGCGCGAGCACGACCTCGCGCAGGCGTTCGGCGAGCGGCGTCCCGCCGGGCTCGCGGGTCTCCACGACGGCGAGGCCGCGCGCGCGCAAGGCCGCCGCGATCGAGCGCGCGACCGTGCTCTTGCCCGCACCCTCGATGCCCTCGAGGGTGATGAACCGGCCCCGCAGGCTCATCGACCGCTCCCGGGACGGCTGTCTGCGGGCCCTGCGGCCTGCGCGGCGCGTTGCCGCGCCAGCATCGCCGCCACGGCACGTTCGTGTTCGGCCAGCGTCGTCGAGAACCGGTGCGATCCGTCAGGCTCGCCGGTCGCAACGAAGAACAGCTCGCCGGTGACCCGTGGCCGCGCGGCGGCCCGCAGCGCGGCCGCGCCCGGCAGCGCGATCGGCGTCGGCGGCAGCCCCGCGCGGGTGTAGGTGTTGTAGGGCGTGTCGGTCTCGAGGTCGCGGCGGCGGATGTCGCCGTCGTAGGCATCGCCGAGACCGTAGATCACCGTCGGATCGGTCTGCAGGCGCATGCCGCTGCGCAAGCGGGCGACGAACACCCCCGCGATGCGGTCGCGTTCGTCCTCGCGCGCGGATTCCTTCTCGACGATCGAGGCCAACGTCAGCAACTCGTCCGCGGACTGCAAGGGCAGGTCCGGCGAGTGGCTGCGCCAGGCCGTCGCGAGTTCGTCACGCATGCGGTCGGCCGCGACCCGCAGCAGTTCGAGGTCGGAGGTCCCGGCCGAGAACTTGTAGGTGTCCGGGAAGAACCGCCCCTCGGGATGGACGCCGGCCTGGCCGAGCCGAGCCATCAACGACGCATCGTCCACGCCGGCGAGGGTCTGCGCGACCTCGGGATGCCGGGCGAGCGCACGTCGCAGGTCGGCGTAACGCGAACCCTCGATGAGCGTGATCGATTCGAGGACCACGCGCCCCTCCTCGAGCTGCTCGAGCAGCGCGCGAGGCGTGATGCCGGGCGCCAAGGCGTAACGTCCCGCAGTGACCCGCCGCGCCGGGTGCAGCAGGCGGCTCCAGGCCTCGAGGATGCGTGGGTGGCGCAAGGCACCGGCGTCGGCCGCAGTCTGCAGGGCCGCGCGCAGCGAGCTGCCGGGCCGGACCTCGATACGGGTCTCGGAGGGGTTCGGCCCCGGCCGGTCGATCTCGCGCAGCGCCCACGCGCCCGCGGCGACCGTCCCGGCCGCGAGCAAGGCCAGCGCGATCAGCCAACGGAACCC
>RFTM01000108.1 GCA_009923475.1 Gammaproteobacteria bacterium
TCGACGATCTCGTGCAGCGCGAGGCCCTGGGTCGCGGAGGCCAGGGAATCGACCAGCTGCAGGAAGCCCTGCAGCGCGGCGCCGCCGCGCGAGCCCAAGCGGCCGTCGGCGATGCAGGCGAGCGCCGCGGTCCACAGCGAGCTGCCGGCGCTGCGCGCCTCGGCGCGCACCACGTCGAGGCTCTTGGCGCCGACGCCGCGCGTCGGCAGGTTGACCACGCGCTCGAAGGAGGCGTCGTCGTTGCGGTTCGAGAGCAGGCGCAGGTAGGCGAGCGCGTCCTTGACCTCGGCGCGCTCGAAGAACCGCAGTCCGCCGTAGACCTTGTAGGGCATGCGCGCCGACATGAACGCCTCTTCGAAGGCGCGCGACTGCGCGTTCGAGCGGTAGAGCACCGCGACCTCGCTGCGCGCGCCGCCCTGCGACACCCACTCCTGGATGCGGTGCAGCACGAACTCGGCCTCGTCGCGCTCGTTGAAGGCGGCGTAGAGGCGGATCGGCTCGCCGGTGCCGCCGCTGGTCCAGAGGTTCTTGCCGAGCCGCCCCGAGTTGTTGGAGATGAGCGCGTTGGCGGCCTGCAGGATGTTGCCGGTCGAGCGGTAGTTCTGCTCGAGGCGCACCAGCTTGGCGTGCGGGAAGTCCTTGCTGAAGGTGCGCAGGTTCTCGACCCGCGCGCCGCGCCAGCGGTAGATCGACTGGTCGTCGTCGCCGACCGCGAACGGCGCGCCCTCCGAGCCGACCAGCAGCTTGGTCCAGGCGTACTGCACCGAGTTCGTGTCCTGGAACTCGTCGACCAGCACGTGCTGGAAGCGGCGCCGGTAGTGCGCGAGCAGCTCCGGCTGGTCGCGCCACAGCTCGAAGGCGCGCAGCAGCAGCTCGGCGAAGTCGACCACGCCCGCCACGCGGCAGGCCTCCTCGTAGTCCTGGTAGAGCTTGATGAGCTGGCGGCGCGTCGGGTCGTTGCCGTCCTTGAGCGCCTTCGGCCGCAGGCCCTCGTCCTTGTTCTGGTTGATGAACCACTGGATCTCGCGCGGCACCCAGCGCGTCTCGTCGAGCTGCTGCGCCTTGACCAGCTTCTTGATGAGCCGCAGCTGGTCGTCGGAGTCGAGGATCTGGAAGCCCTGCGGCAGGCCGGCCTCGCGCCAGTGCAGGCGCAGCAGGCGGTGCGCGATGCCGTGGAAGGTGCCGATCCAGAGCGCCGCGCCCGGCATGCCGAGCAGCGACTCGATGCGGCCGCGCATCTCGCCCGCCGCCTTGTTGGTGAAGGTGACGGCGAGGATGCCGTGCGGCGATGCGCCCTCGGCCTGCACCAGCCAGGCGATGCGGTGCACCAGCACGCGCGTCTTGCCGCTGCCGGCGCCGGCGAGCACGAGCACGGGGCCGACGGGCGCGGTGACCGCCTCGCGTTGGGCGTCGTTCAGGGGGTTGAGGATGGGCGAGATGTCCACCCGCGCATTCTACGCGACCTAGTCGACGCGACCGAGCCGCATCTCCTCGATGAACTTCAGCAGCGCCGAGACCAGCGTCAGCAGCACGGGGCCCACGATGAGGCCGACGCCGCCGAAGGCCGCCGCGCCGCCGACCACGCCGACGAACACCGCCAGCGCCGAGACGTGCGCCTGCTTCGAGACCAGCAGCGGCCGCAGGAAGTTGTCGATGACCGAGATGAACGCGCCCCACAGCAGCATGAAGAGCGCGGCGCCGTTGTGCCCCATGCCGGCGAGCGCGAGCGTGGCCGGGATCCAGACGAAGGCCGTGCCGCCCGCCGGCAGCAGCGAGAAGAGCGCCGCCAGCACGCCGAAGACGATGGGCGAGGGCAGGCCCGTGACCGCGAAGCCGATCGCGGTGAGCGCCCCCTGGATGACGGCCGTGAGGCCCGAACCGTAGACCACGGCGCGCGTGGTCTGCGCCATCAGGTCGGTGAGGCGCTCGCGGTGTCCGGCGTCGAGCGGCACGAGGTGGGACAGCCGGCGCAGCATGGCGCGGCCGTCGCGCAGCATGAAGAACAGCAGGAACAGCATCATCAGGAACGCGACCGTGGTGCTCAGCACGTTGAGCACCAGGCTGCTGCCGAAGTCGGCGGCGATGCGCAGCAGGCCCTGCCCGAGGCCGAGCAGCCAGTCCGACACCTGCGCGCCGTCGAGGTCGAGCACCGCGATGGCGCGCTGCAACATCGGCCCGATGACGGGATATTCCTCGATGCGGCCCAGCGTGTCGGCGTCGATGCGCCAGGGGCTGCGCTGCAGCTGGTAGATGAGCGAACGCCCTTGGTCGACGAACGCCATGCCGAGCAGCGCGACCGGCACGAACACCACGAACGGCGTGAGCGCGGTCAGCAGGCCCGCCGCGACGCCGGGACGGTCGCCGAGGCGGCGCGTCAGCGCGTCCTGCAGCGGCGCGAGCAGCACCGCGAGGCAGATCGACCAGGCGAGCGCGCCCCAGAACGGCGTCAGCACCTGCCACAGCGCGTAGCCGAGCACGGCCACGGTCAGGACAAGGAACCCACGGCGATAGAAGTCGTCCATCAGGCGCACATTATACTGGCGGCATGGACCTGCCCGTGCGCCGCCGCTTGCTGGCCTGCCTGGTTTTGGGGCTGTCGCTCGGCGGCTGCGCGTGGCGCCCATCGTCCCCGTCCAAGGAGCCGTCCGCCGTGCCGCCGACCGTCAACCCCAAGGCCTACGCCTACGCCGTCATCAGCGTCGCCGACATGGACCAGGCGCTCGCGCTCTGGTCGGGCCGTTTCGGGATGCGCGTCGCCGTGCGGCGCGAGGGCAGCGACCCCGGGCTCGCCGCGGTGTGGGGCGTCGAGGCGGGCGAGATCATCGACCAGGCGCTGCTGTTGACGCCGGGCATGGCGCAGGGCGGCATCCACCTCGTGCGGTTCCGCATCCCCGGGCCTGCGGTGCGCGAAGGCGCCGCGCCCACCGACCTCGTGCCGAAGAGCGTCGACATCGCGGCGCGCGACCTGCCGGCGCGCTACGCGGAGCTCGACGCCGCCGGTTACCGGTTCCGTTCGCCGATCGGCCGCTTCGAGACCGACGGCATCGTGGTGCACGAGGTGCACCTGCCGGGCCCCGACGGCGTCAACCTCGTGTTCCTTGAGCAGGAGGGCAAGCCCGAACCGGTGAGCCCCGAGGGCTACGGCGTCGCGCCGCAGATCGTCGCGACCTCGCCCGACAACCGCCGCGAGAAGGCGTTCTTCGAGCGCGTGCTCGGGCTGGACGAGACCTCTTACCACCGCTTCGCGGGTCCGGAGGTCGAGCGCACCATCGGCCTGCCGTCCGGCGCGGCGCTCGACATCCGCATCTTCGGCGACGCGGGCTACGGCTACGGCCGGCTCGAGATCGTGCAGTACGAGGGCGCGAAGGGCGCCGACCTGTATCCGCGCGCGCGGCCGCCGGCGCGCGGCCTGCTGTCGGTCACCTTCTTCGTGCCCGATGTCGATGCGGTGCTCGCGCGCGCCGCGGCGCTGCCCGCCCCGGCCGTCGACCACGGCATCGTCGACACCGTGTTCGGCAGGGCACGCATGGCGACGCTCACCTCGCCCGCGGGCCTGCGCATCGACCTCGTGCAGCGCTGAGGCCCCGATATCTTTGTATCACCCTGTCCCGGAGGGCCGGCCTCAAGTCGCTGCTGTCGGGTCGTTGAGGGCGGTCGTGAACAGGATCCCGCGCAGCACCAGGTCGGGGATGATCTGGTCGAACACGTCCTCCTGCTCGAACATGCCCGCGAAGCCGCCGGTGCCGAGGCGCAACGGCGGCTTCGTGGCGCCCTCGTCGGCCGGGAAGTTCTCGGTCTCGAGGCGGTCGAGGATCTCGCGCACCGCGCCGAGCTGGCCGTAGTACGCGCCGCTCTGCATGCTCTCGACCGTCGAGCGGCCGAGGCAGGGGCGGCCGTTCATCGGCAGGATCTCGACGGCCGGCAGCTTCGCGGTGCGGGTCTCGAGCGCCTCCAGCGAGATGCGCAGCCCGGCCACGATCACGCCGCCGAGGTAGTCGCCCTGCGCCGTGACCGCACAGAAGGTGGTCGCGGTGCCGAAGTCGGCGATGAGCAGGTCGCGGCCGGGGAAGAGCCGGGTCGCGGCCACCGCGTTGGCGATGCGGTCGGCGCCCACTTCCAGCGGATTGCGGTAGCGCACGCGCAGGCCGGTGCGGGCGCCCGCCTGCAGCACGAAAGGTTCGAGCCCGAAGTATTTCTGGCAGGCGCCGCGCAGCGAGTGCAGCGAGTCGGGCACCACCGACGCGATGCCGATGCGCGTGATGGCGCCGGGGTCGACGCCGTTGTCGCGCATCGCGGCCCGCAGGAACACGCCGAGTTCGTCGCTGGAGGCGCGCGAGTCGGAGGTCTTGCGGAACTGCAGCACGAGCGGGGCGTCGCCCGAGGCCTCGGCGTAGAGGCCCGCGTGCAGCGTGGTGTTGCCGACATCGATGCACAGGATCATGCGGGTCCTCCCGGGGTGACGGTGCGTTCGAGCAGCGCCGCGAGCTGCGGACCGAGCTCGGCGCGCGCGGCGCCGGCGTGGGCCGGGCCCGCGGCATCGGTCCAGATCTCCCAGGACGGCCAGCTGCGCAGGTCGTTGGCGACCACCGCGGCGACGCCCGGCGTGCCGAGCAGCGCGGCGATCTTGTCGCGCCGCGCCGCGTCATCGGCGCCCGCGGTCAGCTTGAAGGCGATGATGCGCAGCGCCGGGTTGCGCGACCAGCCCCGGGCAAGCGCCACGAGCTTGGGCGTGCGCTCGAGGTGCAGCACCAGGGTCGCGGCGTCCGAGTCGATCTTGCCGGGCTCGGTGCGGGCCGGGCGCCAATCGCTGACCGCCGCGGCCTGCACCAGCACGTCGAAGCGCTCGCCCGCGAGCAGCTCCTGCAAGCGACGGGAGAACGAATCGAAGTCGTCGTAGCGCTCGGTACGGCGCGCCTCGTCCGCGGCCGGCGCATCCCGGGCGGTGAGCAGGGTGACATCGTGCCCGAGCGCCGCGAGCTCGTCGGCGACCATCGCGCCGGTGCGGCCGGTGGATCCGTTGACGAGCGAACGCACGGCATCGATCGGCATGCGCGTCCCGCCCGCGGTGACGAGCACCCGCAGCGCATGGGCGCTGCGCGGCGCGGCATCGGCGCGACGCGTGCCGTCGTGGCCCGCCGCGCGGGCGGCCGCGAGCACCGCCTCCGCCAGCGCGTCGGGTTCGGCGAGGCGGCCCTCGCCGACCTCGCCGCAGGCCAGCGCGCCGCTGCCCGGCTCGACGATCGTGCAGCCCATCTCGCGCAGCTGCGCCAGCGAGCCGCGCGTGACCGGATGGCGGTACATGCGCGTGTTCATCGCCGGCGCGATCAGCCAGGGCTTGGCGAAGTCGTGCGCCAGGAACAGCGTGCCGACGAGGTCGTCGCCGATGCCGCGCGCGAGCTTGTTGACCGTGTTGGCGGTGCAGGGCGCGGCGAGCACGACGTCGGCCCAGCGCGCGAGGCGGATGTGCTCCATGTGGTCGCCGGCGGCGAAGGTCTCCGAGCGCACGCGGCGCCCGGTGATGCCCTCGAGGCTCGCCTCGCCGATGAAGGCGCGCGCGGCCGGCGTCATCACCACCTCGACCTCGGCCCCGATCGGCGCCTGCACCAGCCGCGAGACGAGCTGCACGACCTTGAAGGCGGCGATCGAGCCGCTCATCAGCACCAGCACGCGCAGCGGACGGTCAGCCGAGGGGGACATTGTCGATGAGCCTCACGTCGCCGAGGTGGACCGCGGCGAAGCGCCGCCGCGGACCTGCCGCCGCGCCGTCGAGCGCGCGGTCCTCGAGATGGTCGATGCGGAAACCGGCGGCTTCGAGCGCCGCGCGGGCCGAGGCCGCGTCCGGCGCTTCGCGCAAGGTCTTCGCCAGCAGCGGCGCGAGCCGGCGCTCGGCGGGCGTGAGGCGCGAATTGCGCGAACTGAGCGCGAGGCCGTCGGCGTCGCGCACCGTCGGGCAGCCGACCACCGTCCACGGCAGGAAGAACGCCTCGACCATGCCGCGCACGAGCGTGAGCTGTTGCCAGTCCTTCTCGCCGAGGTAGACCCGTTGCCGCGCGGGGTCGGCGCCGACCGACGCGACCATCAGCAGCTTCATCACCACCGACAGCACGCCGTCGAAGTGGCCCGGGCGCGAGCGCCCGCAGAGCACCGTGGACACGGCGTTCTCCTGCACGCGGTAGGCATAGCCGTCGGGGTAGAGCTGGTCGGGCGTCGGCAGCAGCACGTGCTCGACGCCGATCTTGCGGTGGCGCGCGCCGCCGC
>RFTM01000109.1 GCA_009923475.1 Gammaproteobacteria bacterium
GGCGGATCACGAAGTCGCCCACCTCGCCCTCCAGCACCTGCGTGTCCTGCCAGTCGGTGGGCACGTCCTTGATGAACCGGAACGGCCCGGGGAAGCGCGCGTAGTTCTCCGGCAGGTCGGCCACCATCTGGATGGGGCTGTAGATGACCACATAGAGCGCGAGCTGCTTGGCGATCGTCGACTGGATGGCCTGCCCGTTCCGCCCCTTCAAGGACAGCACGCCCGGCGTGAAGTCCATCGGCCCGGACAGCATGCGCGTGAAGACGAGGTTGGCCTCGTGCTCGGGCGGGTTGGGCGGCACGCCCCAGGCGTTGTATTCCATGCCGCGCGCGCCCTCGCGCGCCACCCAGTTGGGGTAGGTGCGACGCAGCCCGGTGTCCTTGATCGGTTCATGCGGATTGATAGCGATTCGGCGCTTCGCGGCCTCGGTGACGACCTTCAGGTGATGCCGCGACATGGCCTGTCCGTCGTGGTACTCGAAGCGGTAGCTGCCGTCCGGGTCGAGGAACTTCGCGCCGCCGGCATCGGCCACATATCCCGTCTTGATGCTGTCGATGCCGAGCCGCGCCGCCTGGTCGAGCGCCGCGCCGAGCTGGGCCTCGTAGTGCGAGGCGAAGGCCGAGGTCTCATGATGGCCGACGAGGTGCACGCCCTTCTTGCGGGCGTGGGCGGCCAGCGCCTCGAGGTCGAAGTCGGGATACGGCTGCGTGAAGCTGAAGGTCTCGCCGTTGGCGAACCAGTCGCCGTTCCAACCGGTGTTCCAGCCCTCGACCAGCACGCCGCGGAAACCGTTGGCGGCAGCGAAGTCGATGTAGCGCTTGACGTTGGCGGTGTTGGCGCCGTGTTTCGGGCCCGAGGCCCAGCTCTCGGTGTCGAGATGCAGGCTCCACCACACGCCCACGTACTTGTAGGGCTTCACCCACGACACGTCGCCGAGCGCGTTCGGCTCGTTGAGGTCGAGGATGAGGTCGGACATGTAGAGCCCGGCCGCGTCGTCGGCGACCTGCAGCGTGCGCCAGGGCGTGACGAAGGGCGCGGTGCGGCTGACGCGCGGACCGCGCGCCGACGGCGACAGCGTGGCGCGGAAGCGCTGGCCCTCGGACTTGCGCAGCCACATCGCCGAGTAATCGACCAGCGCCGCCTCGTGGACCGCGATGTGCAGGCCGCTCGCCGCGCGGAAGGTGACGGGCGTGTGCGCCTGGCCGATCTCGGCCGCGGGCGTGCGGTTGTAGAGGTACTCGTAGCGGTTCCACTCGCCCGCCGGGATCCACCACGCCGTGGCGGGCTCGATGAGCGAGAACTCGGTGAGCTCGTCGGCGATGTTCACCTGCTTGAGCGACGGCTGGTCGGGGAACTCGTAGCGGAAGCCGAGACCGTGGTCGTAGACGCGGAACACCACGTCGAGCGCGCGCGAGCGCGGCGGCGTCTCGCGCAAGCGCACGCGCAGCTCGCGGAAGTGGCTGCGCACGAAGCGGCGTTCGCCCCAGGGCTGCTCCCAGCGGCCGTCGACGGTGCGCGTGGCCTGGCTCTCGAGCGTGAAATTGCGCTCGAACTTGGGCGCGTCGGTGAACAGGAAGCCGAGCCGCGACTCGGCGACGACCGGCCGGCCGCGGCGTTCCACGCGATAGCCCGCGCGCCCCTCGCCGTTGAGCGTCACCATCACCTTGAGCACGCCGCTGGGCGACTCGACGGCCGCGACATCGCGGGTCTGCGCCTGCGCGGCGGGCGCGGCGAAGGGCGAGAGCCAGGCGAGCAGCGCGAACGCGGCGGGGATGCAGCCCGCCACACGGGCTACGCGGCCGCTCACGGCGCACCCCGCGCGGCGGCGCAGACGGCGAAGCCGAGCGGCGGCAGTTCCACGCGCAGGCTGCCGGGCGCGCTGGCCGCGGGCGCGCAGGCGCCCGCCAAGGCCTCGAAACGCAGCGAGGCCGTCTCCACGGTGACCTGCATCGCGACCGGCTTGGTCGAGGTGTTGAAGGCGATGAGGTACTCGCGGCCGTCGACGGGGTCGAAGCGCGACACCGCGAACAGGCCCGGCCCGTCCTCGGTGTAGCGGCGCGTCACCTGCGCGCCGCGATGCAGCGCGGGATGCGCCTTGCGCAGCGCAGCCAGCCCGGCGACCAGCCGGTAAAGCGGGTGCGCGGTATCGAAGTTCTCCTGCGCGTGCCGGCGGTCCGTGCCCAGCAGCGCCTGGCCGTTGTACTCGGCGACCTGGCTCGCGAACAGCGGCGCGCGCGACGATTGGTCGTTGCCGAGTCCGACGAACCCCTGCTCGTCGCCCGAATACACCGTCGGCACGCCGCGCAGCGTCAGCAGCATCGCGTGTGCGAGCTGTACGCGCGCCAAGGCTTCGTCGCGCGCCACCTGCGGCCGCTTGCGGTACACGAGGTGTGCGAAGCGGCCGAAGTCGTGGTTGCTGATGAAGGTCGGCGAGCTGAGCGCGGTGGCCTCCCCGCCCTCGTAGAGCACGTCGTCGGCGAACAGGCGCGCCAGCACCTGGGTCGGCGCATCGCCCGCCACCGTCTCGCGCACGGCGGCGGCGAAGGCGAAGTCGAGCACCGTCGGCAGGCCGGCGACGCGGGTATAACGCGCGAGCAGCGGCGTGTCGGTGGGCTGCTCGACGAACACCTCGCCGAAGATGTGGAAGTTCGGGATGCCGCGCGCCTGCGCGCGCCGCAGCATGGCCGGCGCGAAGCGCTGCCAGAACCCCTCGTTCACGTGCTTGGCGGTGTCGATGCGGAAGCCGTCGACACCGTAGCGGTCGATCCAGGCGCCGTAGATGTCGATGAAGCCGTCGACCACGCGCGGGTCCTCGGTCATCAGGTCGTCGAGTCCCACGAAATCGCCCTGGTCGGAGCTCTCGCCGCTGAAGGTCGTGTTGCCGCGGTTGTGGTACCAGATCGGGTCGTTGAGCCAGGCCGGCACCTTGATGCCGCGCTCGGCCTCCGGCACGTACGGGGTGTAGGCGTAGTCGGGGCGCTTCAGCCGCGCGAAGTTCTCCGCGGTCTGGTGCTGCGGTGCATGGCCCGCGAAGCCCTCGTTGATCGGCTCACCGCCCGGACCGCCGCGCCGCGAGTACGGATAGTCGGCGAGGGAGCGGTAGGGACAGGCGCTGGTCGGGCATTCGCGGTAGGCGATCACGTCGGCCGTGTGGTTGGTGATGATGTCGAGGTAGAGCTTCATGCCGCGCGCGTGCACCGCCGCGACCAGCGCGCGCAGGTCGGCCTCGCTGCCGAAATGCGGGTCGACGCGCGTGAAATCGGTGATCCAGTAGCCGTGGTAGCCCGCGGACTCATCGCCCGGCGCGCCCTGCACCGGCTTGTTCTTGTAGATGGGCCCGAGCCAGATGGCGGTCGCGCCGAGGCCCTGGATGTAATCGAGGCGCGAGATCAGGCCCTGCAGGTCGCCGCCGAGGTAGAAGCCCTTGCGGGTCGGGTCGAAGCCCGTCTGCAGCGGTCCGCCCTGCAGGCCGCCACGGTCGTTCGTGGTGTCGCCGTTCTCGAAACGGTCGGGCAGCAGGAAGTAGATGACCTCGTCCTGCGGCAGGCGTGCGAGGCGTGCCTCATCGGCTGTCTTGCCCGGCGATGGCGCTGCCAACGTGGCGACGGACGCAAGAAACCCCAGCAGCGAAAAAACAACAGTCCGCATCATCGTCGAACCCCCCGGTCGGTCAGCGATCCGCGCTTTCCCGTATGAAACGGGAGCCACGGACAGGATGCCATCTGCATACGATTACATTAATGCAATCGTATGCATGCATTGCACGGCCTTTCGCCGCCTGACTACGATTCGTTAGGGGTTTTGCGGCCCCGCAAAACCCATTACATCAGGGGGAGTTCTTTTCCATGGCCAAACCCATCACGCAGACCTCAGCGTCTCATATCCGCAACGCCCCGCCGTTGCCGTCCCGTCGTCACCCGGCTGTCGCGCTCGCCGTGGCCGCGGCGCTCGCCGCCTCGTCGGCCGCGCACGCGCAGACCGCCACGGCCGACAAAACCGCCAAGCCCGCCGACAGCCTCGAAGAGGTCGTCATCACCGGCTTCCGCGCCAGCCTCGAAAGCGCCATCGCCGCCAAGCAGCAGAACCTCGCCATCGTCGAAGTGGTGTCCGCCGAAGACATCGGCAAGCTCCCCGACACCAGCATCGCCGAGGCGATCTCGCGCCTGCCGGGCCTCACCTCGCAGCGCGCCGAAGGCCGCGCCTCCGCGATCAGCCTGCGCGGCACCGACCCCGGCTTCACCTCCGCGCTGCTCAACGGCCGCGAGCAGGTGAGCACCGGCGACAACCGCAGCGTCGAGTTCGACCAGTACCCCTCCGAACTGCTCAACTCGGTCGTGGTGTACAAGACGCCCGACGCGAGCCTCGTCGGCCAGGGCCTCGCGGGCACCATCGACCTGCGCACCGTGCGTCCGCTCGACTACGGCCGTGAGGCCGGCGCGGTCAACCTGCGCCGCGAGATGAACAGCAACGACAACCTCGGCGCCGACTCCAAGGACACCGGCTACCGCGCGAGCTTCTCGTACATCGGCCAGTTCGCCGGTGACACGGTCGGCCTCGCGTTCGGCTACGCGCGCCTCGACTCGCCGCTCGCCACCCGCGCCTTCGGCACCTACGAGCCTTGGGAAGACGTCGCCGGCAACCAGTGGTTCCCCGGCCTCAATGCCGGCATCCCGGCCGGCACGCGCATCACCAAGGGCATGAAGGTCCGCTCCGACATGGGCAAGACCGTCCGCGACGGCTTCATGGCGACCCTGCAGTTCCGTCCGTCCGACACCTACACCGGCATCGTCGACCTCTACTACTCGACGATGGACCAGACCAACAACGCGCGCAGCCTCGAGGTCAACCTCGGCGGCTACCCGGCGCCCTGCTGTGACGGCACTTTCCCGCCCGGCACGCCGTTCGGCTACCAGGGCGTCACCATCTCCAACAGTTCGGTGGTGGCAGGCACGCTGCGCAACGTGATGCCGCTGGCCCGCAACTTCCTCTTCACCACCAACGACGAGATCCTCGCCGGCGGCTTCCGCAACGAGTTCACGCTCTCCGACGACTGGTCCGTGATGGCCGACCTCAGCTACTCGAAGGCCACCCGCGAGCAGGACCAGTTCGAGGTCAACTCGCAGTACCGTCCTGCGGCGGCGTCGGGCTCCAACCCGCGCAACCAGTACGACACCGGCACCTTCACGCTGCGCGGCACCAGCGACATGCCCTCGCTCGCCTTCACCCGCAACTACGCCGACGCGGCGCAGGTGCAGGTGGGCCCCACGATCTACGGCGCCGGCTACACCAAGGCCCCGGAGACCGAGGACGAACTGACCTCGGCGCGCCTCGACGTGACGCGCTCCAGCGGCTACGGCATCTTCAGCTCCGTGACGGCGAGCCTCAACTACGCCGATCGCACCAAGGACAAGAAGTCGCCGGAAGCGGGCCTCGGCACCAAGGGCGACGCGTACTTCGCGATCGCGCCGCAGTACCTGCTCGCGCCGATGAACCTGTCGTACGCCGGCGCCGGCCAGGCGCTCGCTTGGGACGTCCCGGGCGTGCTCGACGCCTACTACAACCCCATCAACTACGGCACGCCCGAGACCCTGCCCTACCTCGCCCCGAAGTTCTGGACGGTCGAGGAGAAGGCCTGGACCGGCTCGCTGCGCGGCGAGCTCGACCGTGAGATCTCGGACACCGTCACCCTGAAGGGC
Organism: Gammaproteobacteria bacterium; assembly: GCA_009923475.1. Taxonomy (GTDB): domain Bacteria; phylum Pseudomonadota; class Gammaproteobacteria; order Steroidobacterales; family Steroidobacteraceae; genus UBA964. Next base: position 5,697 of record RFTM01000109.1, read on the forward strand.
AGCGTCGGCCTGCAGATCATCCGCACGGACCAGAGCTCTTCCTCGTTCCTCGCGGCCAACGCCTACACGCCCGCCCAGAAGATCCTCAAGGTTTCCGACGGCAAGGCCTACAACGACATCCTGCCGCAGGTGAACCTCGCGTTCTCGATGTCGGGCGACCAGGTGATCCGCGTCGGCCTCGCTCGTGAGATGGCCCGTCCCCGCATGGACCAGCTCAAGGCCACCGAGGAGAGCGGTTACGACCGCGCCACCGGCAAGCCGGGCGGCAGCGGCGGCAACCCGCGCCTCGACCCCTGGCGCGCCTGGGCGGCCGACATCTCCTGGGAGCGCTACTTCGAGGGCCGCAAGGGCTATGTGGCGGCGGCGGCGTTCTACAAGGACCTGTCGACCTACATCTACAACCAGACCACGCCCGACTACGACTTCGGGAACCTGTTCGACTCCACGCCGAACAGCTTCCTGAACCCCGGCATCACCAAGCAGCGCACCGGCAACTTCACGCGTCCGGTGAACGGCAAGGGCGGCACGCTGTGGGGCGTCG
>RFTM01000110.1 GCA_009923475.1 Gammaproteobacteria bacterium
CGATCTGGCCCTCGACCGTGAGGCCGAGCTGGTACCACTTGTCCTTCGAGTACTCCTCGCGGAAATGCTTCACCGCATAGGTGCCGGCGGCGAAGTTGCTGAGGTCATCGCCCCAGTGACCGCGGCTCTCCTGGTCCTGCATCTGGACGCTGGGCGTGAGGGTCCAGTTGTCGTCGAGCTCGATGCGCAGCGCGGCGCGGGCGCCGGTGGTATCGAGGGTGTTGTAGTCCTTCTTGGCGTAGGCCGCGTTGTCGACGGTGAAGTTGTCGGCTGCGGTGCTGACGTCGCCCGGGAAGACGCGCGTGCCGCGCAGGTTGTCGATCCAGCCGCCCTTCTTGGTCTTCCAGCCGACGAGCCGGACCGCCGCGCGGTCGCTGAGCGGGATGTTGACGAAGCCCTCGGCGACGTAACCGTTGCTGCCGCCGCTGATGGTGTTGCCTTCGAGCGCGTAGCCGGCCGAGAACCTCCCGATCTCGGGCTTGTTGGTGATGATGCGGATGGTGCCCGCCTGCGAGCTCGCGCCGTAGAGCGTGCCCTGCGGGCCGGCGAGCACCTCGACGCGGGCGATGTCGTAGAGGTGGAGGTCGAGGTTGCCCTGGATGGTGGTGATCGGCTGCTCGTCGAGGTAGGTGCCGACGCTCGGCTGCGAGGTGGTGGCTTGGCCGTCGCCGCCCGTCACGATGCCGCGCATGTACACGGCGGAGAAACCGGCGCCCGCGCCGATGCTCGGCTGGGAGGCGACGCTCGGCAGCATCTTCACGTAGTCGGTGAAGTTGTTGATGTTGAGCTGCTCGAGCTTCTCGGTGCCGATCGCCTCGATGCTGATCGGCACGTCCTGCATGTTCTCGGCGCGCTTCTGCGCGGTGACCACGACCTCTTCGAGGCCCGTGCTTTCCTGTGCCATCGCCGCCTGGCCTGCGATCGCGGCGAGCACTGCGGCGGCGATGGGCGTGACTTCAGCGGAACGACTGCTCATGGCGGGACTCTCCCTTTGTTGTACGACCCCGACCGCAGAATAAGCGAAAAGGGTGGCTCTGCAACAGGGCCGGGGCGCCCCGCGTGGCGCGTCAGCAACGCCCGTCCGCGGTCAGTACGAGGCCGGGACCTCGGGGTAGGCGTCGAGGACCGGGCCCAGCTCCTGCTTGAGCGGGTCCAGCCAGGGCTCGAAGCGGCGCCACTGGTCCACCCCCTCCCGGTAGATCGGCCGCCGCACCTGCTCGGAGCTCGCCGTGCGCACCGGCCGGTCGTTCTCGAAGAACCTCAGGCAACCGGGCTCGAACGGCAGTCCGCAGTGGTCCAGCAGGCGGCGGACCTCGCTCTCGGTGTCCTCCACCATGCGCTCGTAGATCACCCGGTGCACGCGCCCGGGCAGGACCGCATCGAAATGCGCCATCAGCTCGACGTAGTCCCGGTAGTAACTGCCCATGTCGGCGAGGCCGTAGCTGAAGCGCTGGCCGCGGGCGTAGAGCTGCTTGAAGTTCGAGAGGCAACAGCCGAGCGGGTGCCGTCGCGCGTCGATGATGGTCGCGTCCGGCAGGATGCTGTGGATCAGGCCCACGTGCAGGAAGTTGTTCGGCATCTTGTCGATGAAGAAGGGACGGTCGGTCTTGCGGTAGACCCGGGTGTCCCGCAGGTAGCGGTCACCGAGCTCGCGCAGGTCCGCGGGATCGAGCGCGGCGAGCACCTCGGCATAGCCGCGTCGGCCGTCCTCGTCCGCGTGCTGCCGCAACTCCCTCGCCATCGAGATGATGTTCGGCAGCTCCGAGGTGCCCTCGACGGCCGAGTGGCTGGCGAGGATCTGCTCGATGAGCGTGGAGCCGGCGCGCGGCATGCCGACGATGAAGATCGGCGCGCGGGACGCATGCCCGAGCCCGGCCCGGCGCTCGAAGTGCTCCCGCGTGAAGACCTCCTTGAGGTGGCGCATGCGCGCGGTGTTGAGCGCGCGGTCGAAAGGCAGGCGCGCACGCTGCAACGCATTGCCGGAATCGTAGTGCTCGAACGCGGCGGCGTGCTCGCCGGCGTCTTCCTCGGCCTTGCCGAGCGCGAAATGGAAGTTCAGGCGGTCGGCGTCGCCGAGACGGGGGTCCGCCACCCGGGCGCGCATCGTCGTGAGGTCCTCGGCGCCGAAGCGGAAGGTCTTCAGGTTGGCGAGGCTCCAGTACGCCTCGCCCAGGGAGGGCTCGCGCGCGATGCTGGCGCGGTAGGCGGCGATGCAATCGTCCTGCCGTCCCGCGGTCTTCAGGACATGCCCGTAGCTCAGCCAGACCTTGGCGTTGCCGGGGTACTCGCGCAGGAGCCGGTCGTAGATGGCGCAGGCTCGGTCGACCTCGCCGACATGGCTCAAGAGCACGGCATGCAGGTTGCGGTAGCTCGGGTTCACCGGGTCGGCGGCCAGCAGCCGTTCGACCTCGGCGAGCGCCTCGGCGGCCTTGTTGTCGCGGTGCAGCAGCACGGCCCGGGCGTAGCGCGCCGGTTGGAATCCCGGGGCGAGTTGCAGGCAACGGTCGAGCAGGTGGCCCGCCGCGCGGTTCTCGCCGCAGCGCACCGCGACCTCGGCCAGCATGCGGATGGCCGGGACGTCGGTCGGCACCTGCTTCAGGTGGTCCTTGAGCAGGCGTTCGGCGCGCGGCATGTCGTTGGCCAGCATCGCCGCCGCCGCCTGCTGCAGCGGCGGATTGCGCGAGGCGCATCGCACATGGCGGGCGTAGGCGGCGTCGGCCTCGTCCGTCTCGCCGGTCGCCATGAGGTGGTCGGCGAGGGTGCGCCAGGCTTCGGGGTGGGTCGGCTGCAGGCGCAGCAGGTCCCGCAGGGCGGAGATGGAGGCGTCCCCTTGGCCGGCCGCGCCGAGCGCCAGGGCGCGCTCGTAGAGGGCCGGCAGCCAGTCCGGACGCTCCTGCAGCAAAGGCTCGAGGAGCGCCAGCGCGGCGGCGGCGTCGCCGCCACGGCGCTTCGCGGCCGCCTGCAGCAGACGGGCCGGCGCATGACCGGGGACGACGACCAGGATCTCGCTCGCCTGTTCGAACGCGAGCGCGGGGTCCTGCTCGAGCAGGCGCAGCGCCTGCGCCATCGCGGCTTCGAGGGTGCCGGTGGGGGCCGGTGCATCGCTCATGCCCGGCATCCTAGCGGAAACGGGAGGGTGCCCGAAGCGGGCGTCAGACGTTGGAGTCGGGCGCAGCGGCTTTGCGGCGCGCCATGAAATCGAGCAGCGCCTCGTCGACGGCCGGGTCGAGCGGCGGCTCGACATACTCTTCCAGCAGCTTCTTGTATTGCCGGTTGGCGCGCTGCGCCATGTCGAGCGCGCCCTCGGCGTCCCACTGCTCGAAGCTGTTGTTGTCGGCGAGCGGCGAACGGTAGAACGCGGTCTCGAAGTTGGCTTGGGTGTGGGCGCAGCCGAGGAAGTGCTTGCCGGGCCCGACCTCGTTGATGGCGTCCATCGCCTGGCCGTTCTCGGAGACGTCGACGCCGGCGAGCATGGTGTGGAACATGCCCGCCTGGTCGACGTCCATCATGAACTTCTCGTAGCCCATCGCGAGGCCGCCCTCGAGCCAGCCCGCCGTGTGCAGCACGAAGTTCACCCCGGCGAGCACCGTCGGCAGCATGGTCTGCGCGGATTCGTAGGCGGCCTGGGCGTCGGCGACCTTGGAGGCGCAGAGCCCGCCGCCCGAGCGGAAGGGCACGCCGAGGCGACGCGCGAGCGCCGCCATGACATAGAGCACCAGCGCCGGCTCCGGCGTGCCGAAGGTCGGCGCCCCGGACTGCATCGACATCGAGGAGGCGAAGCTGCCGAAGATCACCGGCGCGCCCGGGTTCAGCAGCTGCACGAGCGCCATGCCCGCGAGCGCCTCGGCGAGCGTCTGCGTCGCGGTGCCGGCCACGGTGACCGGCGCCATCGCGCCCGCGAGGATGAACGGCGTGACGAGGCAGCCCTGGTTGGCGCGCGCGTAGACCTTGAGCGCACCGAGCATGGTGGCGTCGTAGGTCATCGGCGAGTTGACGTTGATGAGGCTCACGAGCGCGGTGTTCGGCTTGCCGGTGAGCGGGTCGATGAAGCGGTCGCCCATCGCGATCTTCGCCATCTCCACCGAGTCGGCGGCGCGCTCGGGCGCGGTGACCGAACCCATGAAGGCCTTGTCGCTGTACTTGATGTGGCTGTACAGCATGTCGAGGTGGCGCTTGTTGACCGGCAGGTCGACCGGCTCGCAGATCGTGCCGCCCGAGTGGTGCAGCGAGTTCGCCATGTAGGCGAGCTTCACGAAGTTGCGGAAGTCCTCGATGCGCGCATAGCGGCGGCCCTCGTCGAGGTTGCGCACGAAGGGCGAGCCGTAGGCCGGCACGAACACGGTGGCATCGCCGCCGATGCGGACGTCGCGCGCCGGATTGCGGGCGATCTGCGTGAACTCCCGCGGCGCGTTGCGCTGGATGAGCTCGCGGCACATGCCGGCCGGGAAGCGCACCCGTTCGCCGTCGACCTGCGCGCCGGCCTTGCGGAAGACGTCGAGGACCTCGGGGTCCTCGCGGAACTCGATGCCGGTCTCTTCGAGGATGCGGTCGGCGTTGCGTTCGATGACCGACAGGCCCGCCTCGTCGAGCACCTCGAAGCGCGGGATCTTGCGCAGGATGTAGGGCGCCGACGCCGCGCCACGGGCCGTACGGGCCGCACGCTTCGCGTCGCGGGCGCTCGGGCGTCGGGCGCCCGCGGAGGCTGTCGTCGTGTCGGTCATGGTCAAAAAAGTATGGGCAGCGGGGGCATCGCGGACTGACCCATTTGCGTCATCGCCTTGTCCGGCTGCGCCGTCAATAGCCGTCTTTCAGGTACTCGCCGCGTCCGGCCGCATCACCGAGCGAGTAGTAATCACCCTTGTCCGCGACGAAGATATGGCCCGCCACCTGCAGGCCGGTCAGGCCGTCGATCGAGCCGACGCAGACCGAGGTCACGGTCGAGCCGTCGGTCTTCCAGAACAGCGATGAGCCGCAGCGGCTGCAGAACCCGCGCTGCGCCCGCTCGCTCGACCGATACCAGCGCAGCGTGGAGTCCGCGACGAAGTGCAGGTCGGCATCGGCGGTGTGCGTGGAGGCCCAGTGGTGGCCGGTCTGCTTGCGGCATTGCGTGCAATGGCAGGCGATCACGCCGTCCAGCGCGCCGCGCAGCTCGAAGCGGACATCGCCGCAGAGACATGATCCGGTCTTCATGGGAACTCCTGTCGCAGGCGGGAGATGTGCGCCGGGCCGACCCCGCAGCAGCCTCCGAGGGCCGTCGCACCGAGCCGGCGCCACTCGTGCGAACGGCGCGCGTATTCGTCCGGCGCGACATCGACGAACTGCCAGTCGGGCGCCGCGTAGTGCCCGCACTCGGGATAGGCGGCCAGCGGTCCCTGCCAATGGCGGCGCAGCACCTCGAGGGCCGGCGGCGTGTCATCGAGCGAACTGTGCATGATCGCCATCGCGTCCGGCTGGAGCGCCGCGAGACCTGCCGCGACCGGTTCCAGGTCGGCGTCCGGCCGCCCGAAGCCGACCAGCCGTCCGTCCGGCGCACGCTCCACCGAGAGGCCGATCCACACCGGCAGGCCGCTCGCGAGCGCCGCCTCGCAGGCCCAGAGCGAATAGTCGAGGTCGCGCATCATCTCCATCATGATGAAGTCGGCGCCGCCGGCGCGCAGGCTCGCCGCCTTGCGCGCGAACAGGGCGCGCGCCTCGGCCTCGCTCCAGGCGTGGTCCGTCTGCGTGCGGTCGGACCCGGGCACGGTGGGGCGCATGGTCGACATCGAGCCTGCGACCACCAAGCGCTCGGCGCGCGGGTCGGCCTGCGCCGCCTCGCGCGCGACGCCGAGCGCGACGGCATCGATGCGTTCCATCTCGTCGAGCCGCCCGAAGTGCTGGAGGAGCAGCGGGCTGCTGGCGAAGGTGTTCGCGGTGACGAGCTCCGCGCCCGCATCAAGGTAGAGGCGGTGCGCCTCGCGCACGATGGCGGGGTGGGTGAGGTTCGCCTCCGCGCACCAGAGCGCGGTGCTCATCGGCGCGCCGAGCCGCTGGATCTCGGTGCCCACGCCGCCGTCGAGCAGCACGGCTTCGCCGTCGCGAAGCCGCTGCGACAAGGCGGCGTAGGCGGCCGTGCTCACGCGCGCATGCGCGAGCCGCTCGGGTCGAAGGCCGGCGCGGCCAAGCGCACCGCAGGCCGACGATCGCCGATCAGCTCGACCGCGAAGCCGGTGG
>RFTM01000012.1 GCA_009923475.1 Gammaproteobacteria bacterium
GACCTCTCGAACGCCGCGTTCCCGTTCATGTCCTGCGGCGAGATGCAGATCGCAGGCGCGGCATCGGTGTCCGCCGTCGTCGCGCGGCTCTCGCTCACCGGCGAGCTCGGCTACGAGCTCTACGTGCCCGCGGCCTCGCAGCCCGCGCTGCTCGAAGCATTGATGGCTACCGGCCGTGCGCTCGGCCTGCGGCACATCGGCAACCGCGCGCTCGATTCCTTGCGGCTCGAGAAGAGCTACGGCATCTGGTCCACCGAGTTCACGCAGTCCATCACACCCGGCATGTGCGGGCTCGACCGTCATGTCGCCTTCGACAAGGGCGGGTTCATCGGCCGCGAGGGGGCGCTGCGCGAGCGCGACGCACCCGCCTCACGCGTGCTCGTCACCCTCGCCATCGATGCCACCGATGCCGATGCCTCCGGCTTCGAGCCCGTGAAGCTCGACGGACGCCTCGTCGGCTACACCACCTCGGGCGCGTATGGGCACCATGTGGGCCAAAGTCTCGCCCTCGCCTATGTCGACCGTGAGGTGGTGCGCGATCTCGCCGGGATCGGCAGCGGCGGCACCAGCCACGGCAGGGCTGCGGCGCTCACCATCGACGTGATCGGCGAGACGCGTGCGGCGCGCTTGCTGACCGCGCCCGTCTTCGACCCGAAGGGCGTCCGGATCCGGAGCTGAGGCCGGTCGACGGCCCAAGGGCCGGATGACGCCTCACTGCACCGCTCATCCCGGGCCCGGCAGCGCGCGCCACTCCTGCGGCGACCGGCCGGTGAGACGGCGGAAGAAGCGCGTGAAGTACGCCGGGTCCGAGAACCCGAGGCCGTCGGAGATCTGCCGGACCTGCAGCGCCGTGTAGCGCAGCTCGCGCTTGGCCTCGAGCAGCAGACGCTGGTGCAGGACATCGAGCGCCGAGCACCGCAGGTGCCGGCGGCACAACCGGTTGAGCTGCGTGGTCGTGATGCCGAGCGGCTCGACCAACCCGGCGAGCGTCGGCTGGCTGCGGAAACGCCGCTCGACCTGCTCGCGGTAGCGGCGGAGGTGCCGCATCGCCCGCTGCTCGTCGCCGGCGACGGTCGTCGGGCCACCGACCAACCGGGGCAGGCGCGCCACGCTGCCGACCAGCATCAGCACGGCCCCCGCCAGCGCCTGGGACCGCCATCGCCGCGACGCGGTGAACTCGACCCGCAGGCTCTCGGCGATGCGCCGCAAGGCGCGCATCGTATCGGCCGCGCCGCGCAGCTCCAGGGCCCGCGGATGCGCGAGCTCCTCCCAAAGCCCGGCCGTGCCGCCCAGTACGCCGCGCAGCCAGGTCTGGTCCAGCGTGACCACATGACCGCGGGTCTCGGCGACGAAACGGAAGCCGTGCACGGCGAACGGCGGCACCCAGACCACGCCCGGTCCCCGCAAGGTCTGCGCATGGCCGTCGATCTCGACCTCGGCGCGGCCGCGCTCGATCAGCAGCCACTGCAGGAGCGCGGCGTGACGGTGCGGACGGATATTCCAATTGTGCAAGCGGCTGCGCTCTGCGATGGATTCGAGATGCAGGCCATCGAGCATGGAGCCCTTGCCCCGCTCGCCATAAAGCTCATATATCGGTGTCGACGAGACGGGTCGCTTTCCTGTCATAGGTTCGGATTATGCAAGTGTCGGTCCACCGCGTGCATCCCCCGCAGCGCCCGCAGGGTCTACCCTTGCCTGGGACATGAAACTGCTGCGTACCCAGGTGCTGATCATCGGCGCGGGCCCCTCGGGTCTGTTGCTCGGCCAGCTGCTGTACAAGGCAGGCATCGACACCCTCATCCTCGAGCGTCAGACGGGCGACCACGTCCTCGGCCGCATCCGTGCGGGGGTGCTGGAGCAGACCACCGCCGACCTGCTCGACGCAGCCGATGTCGGCGCGCGCATGCACGCCGAGGGTCTGGTGCACCACGGCTTCGACCTCGCGGTGGACGGTCAGCGGCACCGCATCGACGTGCATCGGCTCACGGGCGGCAAGTCCGTCATCGTCTACGGCCAGACCGAGGTCACCCGCGACCTGATGGAGGCCCGCTCGGCCGCCGGCCTGCCGACGATCTACTCCGCGGCCGATGTGCAGCTGTCCGGTCTCGACTCCGACCGGCCCCGGGCCCGTTGCACGGTCGATGGCGCGACGCTCGAGGTGCACTGCGACTACATCGCCGGCTGCGACGGCTACCACGGCGTGAGCCGCGCGAGCGTACCGCTCCGCGCGATCAGCACCTTCGAGAAGGTCTATCCCTTCGGCTGGCTCGGCCTGCTGAGCGACACGCCGCCGGTCTCCGACGAGCTGATCTACGGCAGACATCCCCGCGGCTTCACGCTGTGCAGCATGCGCTCGAGCACGCGCAGCCGTTACTACCTGCAGGTGCCGCTGACGGAGAAGGCGGAGGATTGGAGCGACGAGCGGTTCTGGGATGAACTGCGCCACCGGCTCGACCCCGCGGCGGCGCAGGCGCTGGTCACCGGCCCTTCGATCGAGAAGAGCATCGCGCCGCTGCGCAGCTTCGTCGCCGAACCGATGCGCTTCGGTCGGCTGTTCCTCGCGGGCGATGCTGCGCACATCGTGCCGCCCACCGGCGCCAAGGGCCTGAACCTGGCGGCGTCGGATGTGAACTATCTGTCACAGGCGCTGATCGGGCACTACCACGAGCGCAGCGACGCCGGCATCGAGCACTACTCGGCACGCTGCCTCGCCCGCATCTGGAAAGCCGAGCGCTTCTCCTGGTGGTTCACCAGCCTGATGCACGACTTCCCGGACGAGGACGGCATCCACGCGCGGCTGCAGCGCGCCGAACTCGACTACCTCACCGGCTCGGAAGCGGCGATGACGGTGATGGCCGAGAACTACGTCGGCCTGCCATGGTGAGCGCGCATGTCCGCCGGAGACATCGACGAGGCATGATGGGGCCACGAGGTGGAACACCGTGACATCGGACGCCCGACGACCCCGCGGACTGCGCCTGATCTCCTCGATGGCGACGCGCCACCTGCTCGCCGCGCTGACGGCGGAGTGGGCGGCCCGTGGCGGACCGTCGACGCACATCGAATCGGTGGGAGGCGTGGACGCCGCGCGACGCGTCCGCGACGGCGACGCCTTCGATGTGGTCGTGCTCGCCGCCGATGCGATGGCCGGGCTCGACGCCGCCGGTCGCCTGCGTCCCGGGAGCCTGCGCGCCCTGGCGGACTCGCCCGTCGCGATCGCGGTGCAAGCCGGCGCGCCGCGGCCCGACATCGGCAGCGAAGCCGCGTTGCGTGAGGCGGTGCTGCAGGCGCGCAGCATCGGCTGCTCGACCGGACCGAGCGGGACGGCGCTGATGCGGCTCTTAGAGCGTTGGCGGATCATGGATCTCGTCGCAGACCGCTTGGTGCAGGCGCGCCCCGGAGTGCCGGTGGGCAGCCTGGTGGCGAGCGGCGAAGCCGCGCTCGGCTTCCAGCAGCTGAGCGAGCTCATGGCATTGCCCGGCATCACGCTGCTCGGCGGCCTGCCGCCGGGACTCGGGTTGCAGAGCCGCTTCAGCGGCGCCGTGGGCATCGACAGCCCCGTCGCCGACGAGGCGCAGCGCCTGCTCGATTTCATGGCGGGCCCCGACGCCGCGGACCTGAAGAGCGCCCACGGCATGCAACCCGTCATCGCATGAACCGACCTCCCCGCAGGACATCGCCATGATCATCGACATCCACGGCCACTACACGACCGCGCCCAAGTCGCTCGAGACCTGGCGCAACCGGCAGATCGCCGGCATCAAGGACCCCGCGCTCAGGCCGCGGGCCGCCGACCTGAGGATCGGCGACGACGAGCTGCGCGAGACCATCGAGAGCAACCAGCTCCGGCAGATGCGCGCGCGCGGCTCGGACCTCACCGTGTTCAGCCCGCGCGCGAGCTTCATGGCCCACCACATCGGCGACTTCGAGGTGAGCAGCGCCTGGGCAGCCATCTGCAACGAGCTCTGCCACCGCGTGAGCCGGCTCTTCCCCGACCACTTCGTGCCGGCGGCGATGCTGCCGCAGAGCCCCGGCGTCGCGCCCGAGACCTGCATCCCGGAACTGGTGCGCTGCGTGGAGCAGTACGGCTGCGTGGCGGTCAACCTCAACCCCGACCCGTCGGGCGGCCACTGGACCAGCCCGCCGCTCACCGACCGTCACTGGTACCCGATCTACGAGAAGATGGTCGAGTACGGGATCCCGGCGATGGTGCATGTCAGCACCAGCTGCAACGCCTGCTTCCACACCACCGGCGCCCACTACATCAACGCCGACACCACCGCCTTCATGCAGCTGCTGCAGGGCGATCTCTTCAAGGATTTCCCGACGCTGAAGTTCGTCATACCGCACGGCGGCGGCGCGGCACCGTACCATTGGGGCCGCTACCGGGGCCTCGCCCAGGAGCTCAAGAAGCCCCCGCTCAAGGACCACCTGCTCGGCAACGTGTTCTTCGACACCTGCGTCTACCACCAGCCCGGCATCGACCTGCTCACCGATGTGGTCCCGGTCGCGAACATCCTCTTCGCCTCGGAGATGATCGGCGCGGTGCGCGGCATCGACCCCGAGACAGGCCACCATTACGATGACACCAAGCGCTACATCGAGGCCAGCACGCGGCTCGGCGCCGACGATCGGCACGCGATCTACGAACGCAACGCCCGACGCGTCTATCCGCGTCTCGATGCCGTCCTGAAACGACGGGGGAGATGAACCATGTACGAACTCGGGATCGTCCACCGCAACATCCAGCGCGCCGACCGCGCCGTCGCCGACGCGTTGGCGGGATACGGCAGCGCCACGGTGCATGAGGCCATGGGGCGCGTGGGGCTGCTCAAGCCCTACATGCGCCCGATCTACGGCGGCGCACAGGTGAGCGGCACCGCCGTCACCGTGCTGCTGCATCCCGGCGACAACTGGATGATGCACGTCGTCGCGGAGCAGATCGGCCCGGGCGACATCGTGGTCGCGGCGCTCACCGCGGAGTGCACCGACGGCTACTTCGGGGATCTCCTGGCCACCTCTTTCAAGGCCCGCGGAGCGCGGGGCCTCGTGATCGACGCGGGCGTGCGCGATGTGAAGGCGCTGACGGCCATGGGCTTCCCGGTGTGGAGCCGCGCGATCAGCAGCAAGGGGACCATCAAGGCCACGCTCGGTTCGGTGAACATCCCGGTGGTCTGCGCGGGCGCGTTGGTCAACCCCGGTGATGTCATCGTCGCCGACGACGACGGCGTGGTCTGCGTGCCGCGTGCGATCGCCGATGAGACCTTGCAGGTCGCCGCGGCACGCGAAGCCGGCGAGGACGCCAAACGGCAGAAGCTGGCTGCGGGCGTCCTGGGTCTCGACATGTACGACATGCGCGGACCGCTCGCGGCGGCGGGCCTCAGGTACATCGACTGAACGCCGTGCCCGACAAGCCCACGACCGGCGGCTTCGAGAAGACCACCGGCTGGCTCGACTGGTACGACGGTCCGAGCAGGCCCGCTTTCCGCCTGCCGCAGGGCGCGGTCGACGCGCATTGCCATGTCTTCGGCCCCGGCGACGAGTTCCCGTACGCGCCCGAACGCAAGTACACGCCCTGCGATGCCTCGAAGCGGCAGCTCTTCGCGTTGCGCGACCACCTCGGGTTCGCGCGCAACGTCATCGTGCAGGCGACCTGCCACGGCGCCGACAACCGGGCGATGGTCGACGCCTGTCTCGCGAGCGGCGGCAAGGCGCGCGGCGTGGCGACGGTCAAGCGCAGCGTCACCGACCAAGAGCTGCGGCGGCTGCATGCCGCCGGCGTGCGCGGCGTGCGCTTCAACTTCGTCAAGCGCCTGGTGGACTTCACGCCCCAGGACGAGCTGCTCGAGGTCGCGGGCCGCGTCGCGGCGCTCGGTTGGCATGTGGTGGTCTACTTCGAGGCCGCCGATCTGCCGGAGCTGTGGAGCTTCTTCGGCGCGTTGCCGACCACGGTGGTGGTCGACCACATGGGCAGGCCGGATGTGACCCGACCGGTCGACGGTCCGGAGTTCGCGCTGTTCCTGAAGTTCATGCGGGAGCACCCCGCCGTCTGGTGCAAGGTCACCTGCCCCGAGCGGTTGTCGGACGCGGGGCCTCCCGCGCTGCGCGGCGAACGCCACGCCTACCGCGATGTGGTGCCGTTCGCGCGCAGGATCGTCGACGAGTTCCCCGACCGCGTGCTGTGGGGCACCGACTGGCCGCATCCCAACCTGCGGGGCCACATGCCCGACGACGGGCTGTTGGTAGACTTCATCCCGCACATCGCACCCGGCGCCGGGGCGCAGCGCAAGCTGCTCGTGACCAACCCGATGCGGCTCTACTGGCCCGAAGAATGCGAGGCTTGAAGATGGCTCTCGAAAAACCGTACCAGGACGTCCCCGGCACCACCATCTTCGACGCCGAACAGTCGCGCAAGGGCTATTGGCTCAACCAGTTCTGCATGTCGCTGATGAAGGCCGGGAACCGCGCCCGCTTCAAGGCGGACGAGGCGGCCTATCTCGATGGCTGGCCGATGACCGATGCGCAGCGGGCCGCGGTGCGGGCCCGCGACCTCAACGAATGCATCCGCCTTGGCGGCAACATCTATTTCCTCGCCAAGCTCGGCGCCACCGACGGCCGCAGTTTCCAGCAGATGGCGGGCAGCATGACCGGCATGACCGAGGCGGAGTACCGCGAGATGATGCTGCGCGGCGGTCGCTCGATCGAAGGCAACCGTTTCGTCGGCGAGGACGGCGACGCGCAGGCCCACCGCCAGCCGCAGGGCGCGGCCGGCAAGACCGCGGACAAGGAGGCCTGACCGTGGCCCGCATCACCGCGTCCGTCTACACCTCGCATGTACCGGCCATCGGCGCGGCCCTCGACCAGGGCAAGAGCGACGAGCCCTACTGGCGACCGCTGTTCCGCGGCTACGACTTCTCGAAGTCGTGGCTCGCCGAGCGGCGGCCCGACGTCGTGTTCCTCGTCTACAACGACCACGCCACCGCCTTCAGCCTCGATCTCATCCCGACTTTCGCGATCGGCATGGGCGAGCGCTTCGATCCGGCCGACGAGGGCTGGGGTCCGCGCCCGGTGCCGCCGGTCTTCGGCCATCCCGCGCTCGCGGCGCACATCGCGCAGAGCGTCATCCAGCAGGACTTCGACCTGACGCTCGTCAACAGGATGGATGTCGACCACGGGCTGACCGTGCCGCTGTCCTTGATGTGCGCCGGACCGCAGGGCGCCGATGCCGCGTGGCCGTTCAAGGTCATCCCGTTCGCGGTGAACGTCGTGCAATACCCCGTGCCGTCAGGCCGGCGCTGCTTCCAGCTCGGCCAAGCCCTCCGCCGCGCGGTGGAGACCTTCGACGAGGACCTCGATGTGCAGGTCTGGGGCACCGGCGGGATGAGCCACCAGTTGCAGGGGCCGCGGGCCGGGCTCATCAACCGCGAGTGGGACAACGCCTGGATGGACCGGCTCATCGCCGACCCCGCCGCCTGCAGCCGTGTGCCGCACATCGACTATGTGCGCGAAGCGGGCAGCGAAGGCATCGAACTCGTCATGTGGCTCATCGCCCGCGGTGCGATGGCCGATGTCGCCGGGGGGGCTGCACCGAAGGTCGCGCACCGCTTCTATCACGTGCCTTGCAGCAACACCGCGGTCGGCCATCTCATCCTGGAGGACACCTGACGATGTCGAGCAAGATCAAGGTGGCGTTGGCCGGCGTCGGCGCGTTCGGCCTGAAGCACATGGACGCGATGCGGACCATCGCCGACGTCGAGGTCATCTCGCTCATCAGCCGTGACCTGGAGAAGACCCGCGAGGCCGCCGCCAAGTACGGCGTCGCGCATGTGACCACCGAGCTCGCCGAGGCGCTCGCCCTGCCCGGACTGGACGCCGTCATCCTCTGCACGCCGACCCAGATGCACGCCCGTCAGGCGCTGGCCTGCCTGGAGGCGGGCAAGCATGTCCAGGTCGAGATCCCGCTCTGCGACATCCTCAGCGAAGGCGAAGCCGTGGTCGAACAGGCCGCGCGCAGCGGCAAGGTCGCGATGTGCGGTCACACCCGGCGCTTCAACCCCAGCCATCAGTGGGTGCGTCGCCGCATCAGGGACGGCGGCTTCAGGATCCAGCAGATGGATGTGCAGACCTACTTCTTCCGGCGCACCAACACCAATGCGCTCGGCCAGCCCCGCAGCTGGACCGACCACCTGCTGTGGCACCACGCCGCCCATACGGTCGACCTGTTCGCGCACCAGACCGGCAGCCCCGTGGTGCAGGCGCATGCGATGCAGGGACCCATCCATCCGACGCTCGGCATCGCGATGGACATGAGCATCCAGCTGAAGACCGCCGACGGCGCGATCTGCACGTTGTCTTTGAGCTTCAACAACGACGGTCCGCTCGGCACCTTCTTCCGCTACATCGGCGACACCGGCACCTACATCGCGCGCTACGACGACCTGTTCGACGGCAAGGACCAGCGGATCGATGTCAGCGGCGTGGCCGTGTCGATGAACGGCATCGAACTGCAGGACCGCGAGTTCTTCGCCGCCATCCGGGAGGGACGCGAGCCCGAAGCGGGCGTCGCCCAGGTGCTGCCGTGCTATCAGGTGCTGGACGGCCTCGAGCGGCAGCTCGCGGTGTCTTGATCGTCGCCGACCCCGACGCTCAGTCCTGTTTCGCGCCGCTGACGGACGTCGGCGGCAAGGCCTCGCCGTTGGCGGCGACCAGTTGCGTCAACAGCTTCATGAGGGTCCGCTGCTGCTCCGCGCTCAGCGGCGCCAGGATCTTCTTCTGCGAGCGAGCGACCGCGGTCTCCAACCGCCGCAGCAACAGGCGGCCCTGCGGATCGAGCTTCAAGAGCTTGATGCGCTTGTCGTCCGGGCTCGGGAAACGTTGGATCAGACCCTTTCTCTCGAGCCGCTCCAATACATTGCCTATCGTGGAGCGGTCGAAGGCGATCAGGGCGGAAAGCCGCGTCGCATCGACGCCGGGGTTCGCCTTGAGCGCCTTCAGGCAAGCATATTGCACCGGCGTGATGCCGGACTCGCCGCACTCCGCCATGAACAGCGCCACCGCTATCTGATGGACCCGACGGATGAGGTGGCCCGGATGCGTGTAGAGGTCGTCCAGAATGAACATGGTGCGAAGGGCCCTGACAGGTGGGAGCTCGAGACCTCGGCCCGATCGGAGCGGAGGCCGAGCATCGGGGAAGTATGCGGATAGCCCCATCGGCGTTCAAGCCGCTTCCCGGCCGCTAGCGGCCGCGCTGGGCAAGCCAAAGCACGGCGCCGCCGGCGACGATCGCCAAAGGCGCGAGATCCTCGATCACCTGCCCCCCCGTCTCGCCCTGAGAGAGCCAGATCCCCGCCAGCAAGGGACCGATGACGGAGCCGAGGCGGCCGGCAGCCACGGCGGCACCCGACCCGACGCCACGCATGCTCATCGGGTAGAAGCGCGTGGTCACGCCGTACAGCGCGTAGTTCGCGCCGAGCACGCAGAACCCGGCGAGACCGGCCGCCAGGAACAGTCCGGTCCGCGCCTCGACAGCGCCCAGCGCGAGCAGTGCGAGGACGAGACCTGCGTAAGCCAGCGTCAACGGCCAACGCATGCCGAAGCGATCCACCGCTGCCGAAAGGGCGATGGCGCCCGCCGCAGCGGAGAAGTTGAAGACGACGGCGGACAACGGCGCGAGAGCCGGATCGAGGCCCTTGGCGATCACCACCGACGGCAGCCAGCTGAGCATCAGGTAAAGGATCAACAGCGTCGGGAAGAACGCCATCCAGAGCAACAATGTGGGGGCCGCACGCCCCTCGGCGAACAGCACCTGCCAGACCGTGGTCGAGCGCTCTTCCCCAGCAGCCTCCGCCGTACGCGGACGCAGCGTCTCGCGGAGGAACGCCATCAGCGCCGACGCCAACAGGACCGGCAGCAGGCCGCCGGCGATGAAAACCGCCTGCCAGGGGATGCTTTGAGGCAGGGCCCCGACGAAGAGCCCGCAAAAGCCCCCGCCGATCGGCATGCCGCAGAACATCGCGGCGGTGGTGGACGCGCGCTTGCCCTCGGGCGCCACCTCCGCGGCCAACGCCATCATCGTCGGCAGGGCGGCGCCGAACCCGGCCCCCGCAAGCAGCCTGGCGGCGAACAGCCCGGCGAAGCCGCTCACCAACACCGTGCCGAGCGTGAACAGCCCGAAGGTCAGCACTGCGCCCACCAACACCGGTTTGCGGCCGAACCGGTCCGAGAGGGCGCCACCGAGCGCGGCGCCGATCACGAGGCCGATGTTGCCGCCCGCGAAGACCAGCCCGAGCTCGGCGGCGGTCAGCGCGAGATCGCGGGCGAGCCGTGGCGCGACGATGCCGAGCGCCTGGATGTCGAAGCCCTCGAGCACCGCGACGCCGAAGCACAACGGGATCGCAAGGCTGTTCCGGTCACTGGGCCGACTCGCTTCCAAGCGTGCTCACTCGCAGCGCGACCCGTGCCGGTCGCCACCGCCTCGTTACGGAGAGATGCAACGAATGCTGATTGAGGGTATGCGGTCGTTTGACGGGTGTCAATTTCGCTTCGATAATCCCCGGACGCTGTCACGAGGCTCCGCATGCGTCGCACGAAGATGATCGGTGTGTCCGGAAAGCTCTCGATGCCATGGCTGCTTGCGCTGGTCTGCGCCGCCGCGTCCGCGTCCAGCCCCGCGACCCTCGAATACTCCTGGCTCACCGTCGACCGCATATCCGGCTCGCAGACCGTCTCCCGCGACGCCGATGGCCTGACGACGGTCCGTTTCGGATACGCCGATCGCGGCCGCGGTCCGTCGTTCGTGTCGACCTTCCGTCTCGACACGCAAGGCATCCCGACCGAGTTCGCCGCCAGCGGCGTCAACAACACGCGCGCCTCCATCGACGAGCGTTTCCGCGTCGCCGGCGGCGTCGCCACCTGGAAGTCTTCGCTCGAGCAGGGTCGTCGCCGGACCCGCGGCCACGAGTTCTTCGTCCCCTTCAACGACACCCCGGAAACGCGTGCGGTGCTGGCGCGGGCCCTGCTGCGGGCACCCGAGCGCCGGCTCGACCTGCTTCCCGGCGGCAGCGCGACCATCGCGCAGGCCGGCAGCGCCGAGTTCCGCCGCGACGCGGAGACGCTCCGCGCGACCCTCTACGGCATCAACGGCATCGGCCTCGGGCCGACATTCGTCTGGTTGGACGAGGCAGGCGAGCTCTTCGGCTACACGGATCGGAGCTGGGGTGTCATCCGCCGCGGCTGGGAAGCGAGCATGCCGGCGTTGCGCGCAGCGGAGCGCGGCGCGCTGCAGTCGCATCATGAAGCCATCGCCCGCAGCGCATCCCGTGAGCTGACAGGCCTGACGGTGGTCCGGGGCGCACGCATCTTCGACAGCCTCTCGGGTCGCCTGACGGAGCCGTCGACCGTGTTCGTCTGGGACGGGAAGATCTCCGCGGTGTATCCCGGGCGGGTCGCGGTCCCCGAAGGCGCGTCGCTGGTCGACGGCGAGGGCAAGACGCTCATGCCGTCGTTGTGGGACATGCACAACCATGTCCAGCTGGTGCATCTGCCGGAGTACCTCGCCTTCGGCATCACCAATGTGCGCGACATGGGCAGCAACTTCGATGACCTGCAGTATCTGATGCGCCAGGTCCGCGAGCAGCGTCTTGCCGGACCCGACATCCATCCCATGGGCTTCGTCGACCGCAGGAACGAATTCGCGGCCCCGGTGGGCATGCTGGCCGACGGACTCGAGAACGCGCTCGGTTTCGTGGACTTCTATGCGCAGCATGGCTACAGCGGACTGAAGCTCTACAGCTCGATCAAACCCGAGTGGGTCGCGCCCTTGGCGGAGGCTGCGCACGCGCGCGGCCTGCCGGTGGCCGGCCACATACCCTCGTTCATGTCGCCGGAGGCCGCGATCCGCGCAGGCTATGACGAGATCACGCATTTCAACCAGTTGCTGCTGGCGTTCGTGGGCGGCGAGCGGATCGACACCCGCGGGCCCGCGCGCTTCCTCGTGCCCGGGGAGATGGCAGGTCTGGTCGATCCGGAGTCCAAGCAGGTGCAGGATTTCATCGCGCTCATGAAGGCGCGTGATGTCGCTCTCGAACCGACGCTGGCGGTCATCATGGAGATGTTCCGCAATCGACCCGGCGAACTGACCCCCATCCTCGCGGACGTCGCCGACCGCCTGCCCGAAGCGGTGCGACGCCGTCAGCTCATGACCACCGGCTACAACCAGGGCCGTGAAGCGGCCTTTGCGCGCTCCTCGGACATGCTGCTCAGGCTGATCAAGATCCTGCACCGCTCCGGCGTGCGGATCCTGCCCGGGACCGACAACCAGTTGCCGGGTTTCACCCTGATCCGTGAACTCATCTACTACACCGAAGCGGGCATCCCGGCGAACGAGGTGCTGCAGTTGGCGACGATCGGTTGCGCCCGCCACCTCCGGCTGGCGGACCGCTTGGGCTCGATAGAGCCCGGCAAGGACGCGCAGATGTACCTCATCGACGGCGATCCGCTCGCCGACATCACTGCGTTGTACCGGGTCGATCAGGTCTTCAAGGGTCGTCGGCTGTACAGCGCGCCGGATCTCCTGCGCGCGCAGGGCTTCATGCCGACGAAGATCGCCCGTCCGCCCGAGCGCAAGTGAAGGAGGATCAGGTCATGCAACCCGTCGTGGTCGACGCGAAGCTCGCGGCGCAAGTCGTCGAGCGGATCGATGTACTCGGCGCGATGCGCGCGCTGTTCGCAGGGCTGCACGCCGGCAAGGTGACCCAGCCACCACAGACCCTCGCCCTGCTGCCGGACGGCGGCGGTGGCGACTTCATCGCCTACCTCGCGGCGCTCGCCGATCCGCCGGTGTTCGGTGCCAAGCTCTCGCCCTACCTGCCGCGACCCGGCGGCGGCATCGTGACCGCCTGGACGCTGCTGATGAGCAGCGAGACCGGCGCCCCGCTGCTGCTCTGCGACTCGCTCGCCCTGACGCGGGAACGCACCGCTGCCACCACCGCGCTCGCCATCGATCTGCTCGCGCCGCGCACGGCGACGCGGCTGGCGTTGATCGGCTGCGGAGCGGTCGGGTGCGCCCACCTGAGGCACGTGCTGCCCCTTCGGGACTGGCAGCAGGTCATGGTCTGGTCACCGCATGCATCCGATCGGGCGGCCGACATCCGCGCGGCGGCGGCCTCGGCGACGATCGCCGGGTCCTTGCGTGAAGCGGTCGAAGATGCCGAGGTGGTGATGCTCTGCACTTCCGCTGCCGCGGCGGTGGTCGACCCCGCCGAGCTGCCCCACTGCCGGTTGTTGACCTCCATCAGC
>RFTM01000111.1 GCA_009923475.1 Gammaproteobacteria bacterium
GAGGTCCGCGCCGGCGACGACGGCGAGGAGGAAGAGCGGCGCGGCGACGGCGAAGATCGCGCGCCCGACGGGCCGGGCCGCGATGCCGCCGCCGCGCGAGCAAAGGCGGCCGTGGAGTCTGCGCGTGCGGCCCGGCTCGCCGATCTTGCCCGCTCCCTCCCGGCGCGGCTGCGCGGCCCGGCGGACGGCCCGTCGCTCGAGACCTGGCAGGACGATCACGGCCTGCCGTGGCCGGAGTCCGAGCCCATCCCGGGCGGCGCCGGCGCGCTCGGCGACCAGATCGACTGTCCGTTCCGGGCGTACGCGACGCGACGCCTGGGGGCGCGCGAGGAGGAGGTCGCCGAGCCCGGCGTCGCGGCCTCCGACCGGGGCAGGCTCCTGCACCTCGCGCTCAAGAACTTTTGGGACGAGACGGTGGACTCCGCCGGCTTGGCCGCGCTGTCCGGAGCGGACCGCGCCCGCCGCCTCGAAAAGTGCATCGACGATGCGGTGGTCGAACTCGCGATGGAGATCGATGGTGATGAGCTGCGTGCCCGACTGCTGCTGCGCGAGCGGGCGCGCGCGCTGTCGCTCGGGCTGGAGGCGCTCGAGCTCGATGCGACGCGACCGGCCTTCGCGACGCTGCTGCGCGAGGGGCCGCTGGAGGCGACGATCGGCGGCGCCCGGGTCGCGGGCCGCATCGACCGCGCCGACCGGATGCTCGGCGGCGACGCGCTGGCGGTGATCGACTACAAGAGCGGCACGCGCAAGAAGCTCAAGTTCGAGGGCGCGGAGATGGACGCGGTCCAGCTCTGGGTCTATGCGCAGATGCTGGAGTCGTCGGGCCTCGGCGCCGTGGAGGCGATCGGCAATCTCCATCTCGCCCGCAAGGGCACGGTGTACGAGGCGATCGCCGCGACGCCTGATGCCTTGCCGAAGGCGAAGGACAAGGGTTGGACGACGGCACGCGCGGATGCGGAAGCGAGGATCCTGGCGCTCGCGCGGGGGTTCCTGGCCGGCGAGGCGCGCGTGGCTCCGCGGCGCAAGGCCTGCGAGTTCTGCGACCTTGCGGGGCTGTGCCGCAGGTCCGAGCTTGGCATCGCGGCCGAGGACGAGGCGGATGCCGATGCCGAGGCCTCGGGCGGGGCAGGTGACGCATGACCTCCCGCGCTCCCGCCGATGCGGCCGTCCGCGCCGAGGCGCTCGACACCGCCGCCTCGATCATCCTGCAAGCGCCGGCCGGGTCGGGCAAGACGACCATCCTGACGCAACGCTTCCTCGCGCTGCTCCCGACCGTCGATACGCCCGAGTCGATCCTCGCCATGACCTTCACGCGCAAGGCGGCGGCGGAGATGCGCGAGCGCATCCTGGGCGCGCTGCGCGCGGCTGCCGCCGACGCCCCGCGGAAGCCCGAGGAGATGACGACTTGGCGCCTCGCCCGGGCCGCGCGCGAGCACGCGCAGGCGCGCGGTTGGCGCTTGGAGGATCATCCGGCGCGGCTGCGGATCCTGACCATCGACGCGCTGAACCATTCCTTGGCGGCTGCGCTGCCGGTGGCGGCACGGGGCGCGGCCTCGCTCGCGCTCGTCGACAACGCGCAGGCGCTCTATCGCGAAGTGGCGCGGCGCACGCTGCAGGACGCGGAGTCGGATCCGACCATCGCGCCGCACTCGGGACATGTGTTCCAGCTGTTCGACAACAGCTGGGAGCGGCTCGAGGAAGCCTTGGCGCAGATGCTGGGGCGGCGCGCCGAATGGCTGCGCCACGTCTTCGACGCGTCGCCGGCGGAACTGCAAGCGGACGTCGAGCGGCACCTGCAGGCGCTCGCCACCGCGGTGCTGGAGCGGATCGACGCGGTGTTCCCGGTGGCCCTTCGGTCCGAGGCGCAGTCGCTCGCGACCGAGGCCGTCGCGGCGCTCAAGGCGGCGCGGCCGGATTCGCCGCTGATCGAGGCCTGGAGCCCGCTGGTGACCGCGGCGGGCAAGGCGCCACGCGCCCTGGGCACCGGGGTCGGGGACCTGCCGGCTTGGCGCGCGATCGCGTCCATGGCATTCACGGATTCGTCGTCCGATGCCGGGCCGCCGTTCCGCAAGGCCGTCAACATCGGTCACGGATTCCCGCCGACCGCCGTGGACCGCAAGAAGGACATGATGGCTTGGCTGCAGGCGTTGCAGCGCATCCCGGGTCTGGGCGAAGCGCTGGAGGCGGTGCGTGACGCGCCGTCTCCGACGCTGGAGGCCGGCGATGCCAAGGCCTTGGAGTCCATCCTGTCGATGCTGCGTTACGCCGCGGCGGAGCTGAGGCTGCGGTTCCGCGAGGCGGGCCAGTCGGACCATGTGCAAGTGGCTTTCGATGCCTGCGAGGCCTTGGAGCACGCGCAGGGCGGCGCGGACGACGGCGACATGCTTCCGAGCGCGCGCGCCCTGCATCAGGGAACGGTGCTGCGCCACGTGCTGATCGACGAATTCCAGGACACGTCGCACGCCCAGTTCCGGCTGCTCGAGGCCTTGGTCGCGGATTGGTCGGGGACCGACGGGCGGACCTTGTTCGCCGTCGGCGACCCGATGCAGTCCATCTACCAGTTCCGCGAAGCGGACGTCGGCCTGTTCACGCAGGCGAAGACCCATGGCGTGGGTCGCGTCGAGCTCAAGCCGCTCGCCTTGACCGCGAACTTCCGCTCGCAGCCGGCGGTGGTCGACTTCGTCAACGAGACGTTCGGCCGGATCTTCCCGCCGCAGCCCTCGTCGATCGAGGCCGCAGTGCCTTACCTCCGCTTCGAGGCGAACACCGACGCGACTCCGAGGCTGCGGACCGGGGTCGAGCTGCATGCCTTGCGAGGCAGCGACGACCGCGAAGCCGACGAAGTTCGGGAAGCGATGCGCATCAGGGCGGTCATCGAGGATGCCCGCCGCAAGGATCCCGCGGCGACCATCGCGGTGCTGGTCAGCGTGCGCAACCACGCGACCCGCATCGTCGATGCGCTGCGCGCGGCGGACATCGCGGTGCAGGGCGTCGACCTCGTGCCCCTCGCGGAGGCGCCGGTGGTGCAGGACCTGGTGTCGCTGACGCGCGCGATCGTCTCGCCGACGGACCGCGTGGCCTGGTTGTCGGTGCTGCGCGCGCCGTGGTGCGGCCTGGGGCTCGCCGACCTGACGCAGCTCTTCGCCGGCAGGCCGCGCGCGACGGTCGCGGAACTGCTGGCCGACGATCGACGCCGTGCCGGCTTGTCGCCCGAGGGCGCGCAACGCCTGCAAAGGGTCTGGCCGCTCCTCGAGGCGGCTGCCGCAGCCGCTGCCATGCCGATCGCGCTGCGCGTCGAGTCCTTGTGGTTGCACCTCGACGGGCCGCGCGCGTATGCCGATACCACCGCGCTGGAAGATGCCCGGCGCTACCTCGATACGCTCGCGGACGAGACGGCGGCCACCGGTCGGCTGGAGCCTGCCCACCTCAATACGCTGCTGGAAGGGTTGTTCGCCGGCGGCGACAGCATCGCGTCCGGCGCGGTGCAGGTGATGACCATCCACAGGGCGAAGGGCTTGGAGTTCGACCTGGTCGTGTTGCCGGGCCTGAACCGTCGCCCGCGCCACGATATCCAGGGTTTGCTCGACTGGATCTCCTGGGAGGATGACGCGGACGGCACCGAGCGACGATTGCTCGCGCCCACCCACGGAACGCGTCGTGA
Source organism: Gammaproteobacteria bacterium (assembly GCA_009923475.1). Classification (GTDB taxonomy): domain Bacteria; phylum Pseudomonadota; class Gammaproteobacteria; order Steroidobacterales; family Steroidobacteraceae; genus UBA964. The sequence continues at coordinate 3,662 of RFTM01000111.1, forward strand.
CGGCGAGCAGGACCTTCCGGGCAGCTTGCGCGCGACGCTGCGCGCCATGCGCAGCGCCCGCCAGTCGCGCGAGCGCGCGCGTCTGCTCTATGTCGCGATGACGCGCGCTCGGACGGCCCTGCACCTCTTCGCGACCCTCAAGCCCGCGGGCGGCAAGAAGGCGGATCCGTCGTCGCCTTCTCCTGCGGCCCCGTCGGCACGCGGCTCGCTCGGCGTGTTGTGGCCGGCCCTGGGCCCGGCGTTCACCGACGCATGGCATCGGGACGACGGGCGCGGCGTCGATGGTGCCGTCGCTGCGCCGGGCCTCACGCGTCTGCGCAACGACCTCGCGCCCCCGGCATGGCCGGAAGACGCGGTATTCGAGCGCCTCTCGTTGCCGAGCGCCGAGCTCTTGGCGACGCCGGAGAACGGCTGGGCGAGCGACATGGCGAGGCTTGCGGGAACGGTGGTGCACCGGGAGCTAGAGCGCCTCGCCAGGATGGAGCCGCTGCCCGAGGCCGCGTCGGTCGAGGGCGACCGTCCGCGGCTGCGGGCCTTGCTGGCGGCCGAGGGCGTGGTCGATGAGGAGCTGGAGACGGCGACCGAGCGGGTCGTCGGCGCGCTGCGGACCACGCTCTCGCGGGAGCGCGGCCGCTGGATCCTGGCGCGGCATCCGCTCGACGATTTCGTCGAGCATGAACTCACGGGCGTCTACGAGGGCCGCATCGAGAACATCGTCATCGACAGGACCTTCGTCGACGCCGACGGGACGCGATGGGTCATCGACCACAAGACGAGCTGGCACGAGGGCGGCGACCTCGAGGCCTTCGTCGCGGAGCGCCGCGATGCCTATGCGTCGCAGCTGCGGAAGTACAAGGCGTTCGCGAGCCGCCTCGGCCCGCAGCCCGTGCGCACGGCGCTCTATTTCCCGCTGCTCGGCGGCCGCTTCGAGGAATACGATCCCGGTTGAGCGACCGGCGTCGCGCGCGAAGTCGCGCGTCAGCGCCACTCGACGGACAGGGCATGCCGGCCGGCCGCATCCGGCGGGCCGAACACCTGAAGGCGCGGCCGCCATGCGGCATCGCGCGCACGCACGGTGCCCGTGAGTCGCCACGCGCCGCCCGGTGGGGCAGGGGCATCCGCCGCGACGCCCGTGACCGGACGCAAGCTCGCGCGCACTTCGAGCGGGCCACCGCGGTCCGATATCTCGCCGAGCGGCACAGGCCCGTCGCGCCATGCGAGCCGAAGGTCGCCGAGGGTGGCGCGCTCCCGGTCTAGCGACACCAGGCCATCGGCATCCACCACGCCGACGATGCGCGTCAGTCGACCGTCTTGGACTTCGAGACCAGCCAGGTCGATGCGTAGCCGACCTTCACCGGGAGACCAGGCGTCGATGATGCCTTGCGGCCAGATCGGCAATGCGCGCAGGGTGGCGACATCGGCGACGCCGCGCAGGTCCTTGAGGGCCACGCGGCGCCGCGACAGGTCGAAGGTGGCGGAGACGCCGCTCGCGCGATGCTGCCAGTCGGCGGTGCCCTTCGCGTGCCCGAGGAACAGCGGCCACCGACGGAGCCGCCACGCGATCGCACCGGCTGAGCCGCCGCGGATCCGCAGGTCGTCGCAGCGGCCGTCCCAGAGGCCTGCCGCGCCCTCGCACGCCACGCCGCTGGGCAGTGCGCGCGCCGCAAGACGGGCGGGGAACCAGACGAAGAGGCCGACGAGAGCTGCGAGCAGCGCCGCGATGCCGTAGATCGCCGGTCTGCGGGCGACCTTGGCCCTCACGGCGCGCGCAGCAGCAGCGTCGCCTCGACGCGGCCGGGTCGCGTGCGCGTGATCTCCGCGCCGACCACCGTGATGCCCTCCCATCGGGCCAGCGACCCGGCGAGGGTCGCGACCGCGTCGAACGGAGCGTCACGCAGCACGAGCTGCAACCGGCCCGGTGCGACGGACTGCACGGTCACCACGTCCGCGGCGAGGCCGGCGCGTTCGACACCCCGGGCGACCCGCGACTGCAGCAGCGTCGACGCCTCGCCTGCGGTGGCGGAGAGGTCCGCGCCGGCGCCCAGCCGGGCGGCGATGCTCGCCAGGTGGCAGGTGTTCATGGCCACGATGTGGCTGAAGACGTCCGACACCGGCAGGCCGCCCTCGCGGATGCAGCGGTAGAAGTTCTGCTTGTGCCCCTCGAAGGGCTTCCCCTTGTAGAGGGCCTTGAGGTCGTCGTCGCCGAACTTCTCCTTGTCCCAGCCCTCCTCGATCGGCGTGCCGGTGATCTTCTGGCGGTTGACGAACATGCGGCCCTTCGTGCCCTCGAAGAGGATGCCGTTGTCGCCCCGGCTGGTGATCACCAGTTCGGTGCCGCCGGGGAACCTGCAGGGCACTGAGAAATCGTGCGACGTGTTGTAGCAGTCGTCGACGGTCGGGTAGCCGTCCTTGAACGGCACGGGATGCTTGGCGTCGGCGCCGTTGATCTCGATCGGCCCCTTCCCCTTCGCGTCCTGCTTGAGGGCCCAGTGGGCGATGTCGACGTGGTGCGCGCCCCAATCGGTGAACTTGCCGCCGGAGTACT
>RFTM01000112.1 GCA_009923475.1 Gammaproteobacteria bacterium
CCACAAGGGCATGAGCATGTTCCTGTGCGAGAAAGGGCCGGGCTTCAAGGCCGCCAAGAAGATCCGCAAGCTCGGCTACAAGTCGATCGACAGCGCGGAGCTCGTGTTCGAGGGCTTCCGCGTGCCGGCCGACAACCTCATCGGCGGCGTCGAGGGCCGCGGCTTCCAGCATGCCGTCGGCGGGCTCGAGCTCGGCCGCATCAACGTCGCCGCGCGCGGCGCGGGCATCGCCGCGGGCGCCTTGCGCGACGCGCTGCGCTACGCGCAGCAGCGCGAGACCTTCGGCAAGCCCATCGCGCAGCACCAGGCCATCCAGCTCAAGCTCGCCGACATGGCGACCCGCGTCGAGGCCTCGCGGCTGCTCATCGAACAGGCGGCGCGCAAGTACGACACCGGCGAACGCTGCGACCTCGAATCGTCCATGGCGAAGCTGTTCGCCTCCGAGGCCGGCGTCGAGAACAGCCTGGAGGCGATGCGCATCTTCGGCGGCTACAGCTACTCGACCGATTTCGACGTCGAGCGCTACTACCGCGACGCGCCGCTGATGTGCATCGGCGAGGGCACGAACGAGATGCAGCGCATCATCATCGCGCGGCAGCTCATCGACCGGAACCCGGTCTGATGCCGGCACCGACCAACGGGCCGACGCCTGCCCTGCCGCTCGCCGGCCTTCGGGTGCTCACCTTCGAGGCCTTCGGCGCGGGACCGTTCGGCTCCATGTATCTCGCCGACCTCGGCGCCGAGGTCATCAAGGTCGAGAACCGCGCGCAGGGCGGCGACGCCACCCGCGGCATGGGCCCGTATTTCCTGGGCGAGCACGACTCGCATTTCTTCCAGACCTTCAACCTCAACAAGCGCAGCGTCTGCCTCGACCTCAAGCAGCCCGGCGGACGCGAAGCCTTCCGGCGCCTCGTCGCGAAGTCGGATGCCGTGCTCAACAACCTGCGCGGCGACCAGCCCGACAAGCTCGGCCTCACCTACGACGCGCTGAAGGACGCGAACCCGCGCATCGTCTGCGCGCACCTCTCGGCCTACGGCCGCGACAACGAGCGGCGCGGCTGGCCGGGCTACGACTACCTGATGCAGGCGGAAGCCGGCTTCCTGCACGTCACCGGCGAGCCCGGCTCGCCGCCGGCGCGCATGGGCCTCTCCATCATCGACTACATGACCGGCATCACCACGGCGCTCGCGCTGGTCTCGGCGCTGCTCGGCGTCGCCCGCGGCGGCAGCGGCCGCGACCTCGATGTCAGCCTCTTCGATGTGGCGCTGCACCAGCTCTCCTATCCCGGCACCTGGTACCTCAACGAGAAGCTCGTGACCGGGCGGGCGCCGCGCAGCGCGCATCCGACCGCGACGCCGGTGCAGCTCTTCAAGACCGCCGACGGCTGGATCTTCGTGATGTGCATGACCGAGAAGTTCTGGCAGGCGCTGCTGCGGGTCATCGACGCGCCCGCCATCGCCGCCGACCCGCGGTTCACCACCATGCCGCTGCGCCGCGAGCATCGCGATGCGCTCACGGTGGCGCTGGATGCGGTGTTCGAGACCGGCACCACCGCGCATTGGCTTGAGCGCCTGCAGGGTGCGCTGCCCGCCGCGCCGGTCTACGACATGGCGCAGGCGCTGGAGAACCCCTTCCCCCTCGCCACCGGCATGATCCGCTCCACGCCGCATCCGCTGCGCCCCGATTTCCGCAGCTTCGCGAACCCCATCAAGCTCGACGGGCAGCGACTGCCCGCGACGAGCGCGCCGTCGCTGGGCGCGGATACCGACCGCGTGCTCGCCGGCCTCGGCTACGGCGCCGATGAGATCGCGGCGCTGCGCGCGGCCGGCGTCATCTGAGTCCGCCCGCCGTGAAGCTCGAAGGACTGCGCGTCGTCGACCTCTCCCTCTTCCTGCCGGGGCCGCATGCCTCGCAGATGATGTCCGACCACGGCGCCGAGGTGATAAAGGTCGAACCGCCCGGCGAAGGCGAGCCCAACCGCCACATCGGACCCGTGCTCGAGGGCCACACGGTGTTCTTCCGCAACACCCATCGCGGCAAGAAGAGCGTGTGCCTCGACCTCAAGACCGCGGAGGGCCGGGAGGCGCTGCTGCGTCTCGCCGAGACCGCCGACGTGTTCATCGAGGCCTTCCGCCCGGGCGTCGTCGACCGGCTCGGCGTGGGCTACGCGGCGGTGTCGGCGCGCAACCCCCGCATCGTCTACTGCTCGATCTCCGCGTTCGGCCAATCCGGTCCCTACCGCGACGTGCCCGCCCACGACCTTGCCACCGAGGCCTTGGCGGGGCTCGTGAGCCTCAACATCGGGCAGGACGGCGAACCCGCGATGCCGCATGTCCCGGTCGCCGACATGGCAGCCTCGCTGCTCGCCTTCGGCGGCATCATGATGGCGCTCTATCGGCGCGTGCAGACGGGCAAGGGCGATTTCGTCGACATCTCCATGCACGACGCAGCGCTCTCCTGCACCCCCAACATCACGGGACAGGTGTTCGCGCACGGGCGCGCGCCCACCGTCAAGCACGAGCGCAGCCTGGGCGGCGGCGCCTTCTACAACATCTACCGAACGCGGGACGGCCGTCACATCGTGCTCGGCGCGCAAGAGATCAAGTTCGTCCGCAACCTGCTCGGCGAGTTCGGCCGGCTCGACCTCGTGCCGCTCTGCGAGCGCGGCCCGGGGCCGCACCAACAGCCGCTCATCGACTTCCTGCGCGAACGCTTCGCCACGCGCAGCCGCGACGAATGGGTGGAGTGGTTCCGGGGCAAGGACATCGGCTTCGCGCCGGTCAAGGACCTGCGCGAGGCCTTCGACGACCCGCAGGCCGAGGCCCGAGGCATGCGGCTGCGCGACGCCGCGGGCTCCGAGCACATCGGCACGCCGGTGAAGTTCCGGGACGAACCGGGCGCGCCCCGCTTCGCGCTGCCTGCGGTGGGCGAGCACACCCGCGAAGTGCTGCGCACCCTCGGCTATGATGAGGCAGCCATCGCCGCCGTCGAGGCGGCGACCCGCTCCCGCGGCGGCGCACACGGCGGCAAGTGAGGGATCCGCAGATGCACTTCCAGTACAGCGACAAAGTCCAGGCCCTGCGCCAGCGTCTGCTCGCGTTCATGGACCACCACGTCTACCCCAACGAGCGGCGCTTCCTCGAGGAGATCGCCGCCAACCGCGCCGCCGGCGACGCCTGGGTGCCGACCAAGCTCGTCGAGGGACTGAAGGTCAAGGCCCGCGCGGAGGGCCTCTGGAACCTGTTCCTGCCCAACAGCCCGCGCGCGCCCGAGGGGCTCACCAACCTCGAATACGCGCCGCTCTGCGAGATCATGGGCCGCGTGCCCTTCGCCGCAGAGGTCTTCAACTGCTCAGCGCCCGACACCGGCAACATGGAGACGCTCGAGCGCTACGCCAGCGAGGCGCTCAAGGACGAATGGCTGGAGCCGCTGCTGCGCGGCGAGATCCGCTCGGCGTTCCTGATGACCGAACCGGAGGTCGCCTCCTCGGACGCCACCAACATCGCCTGCCGCATCGAGCGCGACGGCGACCACTACGTCATCAACGGCCGCAAGTGGTGGAGCTCGGGCGCGGGCGACCCGCGCTGCGCCGTCTACATCGTGATGGGCCGCAGCGACCCCGACGCGCCGCGCCACGCGCAGCAGAGCATGATCCTGGTGCCCGCCAAGACGCCCGGCATCACCGTGCTGCGGCCGCTGCCGGTGTTCGGCTACGACGACGCGCCGCACGGCCACATGGAAGTGCTGCTCGAGGACGTGCGCGTGCCGGCGGGCAACATGCTGCTCGGCCAGGGACGCGGCTTCGAGATCGCCCAGGGCCGGCTCGGCCCCGGCCGCATCCACCATTGCATGCGCTCCATCGGCATGGCCGAGCGCGCTCTCGAGCTCATGTGCCAGCGGCTCGCGACCCGCGTCGCGTTCGGCAAGCCCATCGCCGCGCAGGGCGTCTGGCAGGAGCGCATCGCCGAGTCGCGCATGATGATCGAGCAGGCCCGCCTGCTCACCCTCAAGGCGGCGTGGATGATGGACACCGTCGGCAACAAGGCGGCCCGGGGCGAGATCGCGATGATCAAGGTCGTCGCGCCGAACGTCGCGTTGCAGGTCATCGATTGGGCCATCCAGGCGCACGGCGCGGCGGGCGTGAGCGACGACTTCGTGCTCGCCTATGCCTGGGCGGGCCAGCGCACGCTGCGTCTCGCCGACGGCCCCGACGAGGTGCACCGCAACGCCATCGCCAAGTTCGAGCTCGGCCGCTACATGCCGAAGCCCGCCGCGACGGGCGCTGCGGCGAAGTGAGCGGCGCCATGAAAGACCTGTTCTCCGTCGCCGGCAAGGTCGCGCTCGTCACCGGGGGCTCGCGCGGCATCGGCGAGATGATCGCCGGCGGCTTCCTCGCGGGCGGCGCCAAGGTCTATATCAGCTCGCGCAAGGCCGAGGCCTGCGAGGCCGCGGCCGCACGACTGATGGCCGCCCACGGCGGCGAGTGCATCGCGCTGCCCGCCGACCTCTCCAAGGTCGAGGGCGTGGCCGCCCTCGCCGCGGCGCTCGCCGCGCGCGAACCGCGCCTCGACATCCTCGTCAACAACGCCGGCGCGTCCTGGGGCGCGAAGCTCGGCGAGTTCCCGGAGGCGGGCTGGGACAAGGTGATGGACACCAACGTCAAGGGCCCGTTCTTCCTGACGCAGGCGCTGCTGCCGCAGTTGCGCGCGGCCGCCGCGGCCGGCGCGCCGTCCCGCGTCATCAACATCGGCTCGGTGGACGGACGCGGCACGCCGATGTTCGACACCTTCTCGTACGGCCCGTCCAAGGCCGCCATCCACCACCTCACCAAGATGCTGGCCGCGCGCCTCGTGCGCGAGCGCATCCTCGTCAACGCCATCGCGCCCGGCCCCTTCCCCACCTGGATGCTGAGCACCGGTGTCGGTTTCGGCGGCAAGACCGAGGGCGACGGCGTCGATTGGGACAAGGTCGGCAAGATGAACCCGAGCGGCCGCGTCGGCACGCCCGAGGACATCGCGGGCCTTGCGCTCTTCCTCGCCTCGCGCGCCGGCGAATACGTGGTCGGCGAAGTGATCGCCTGCGACGGCGGCCTGCTGGCCGCGCGCTGACCGTCGCGCAACACCGGAGCCTACGATGTCCGCATCCACCCTCGAGGACTTCCGCCGCGAGACCCGCGCCTGGCTGGAGGCCCACTGCCCGCCGGCCATGCGCACCCCGCTCAACGAGAAGGAGGTCGTCTGGGGCGGACGGAACGCGACGTTCCCGAACGACGACGCGCGGCTCTGGCTCGAGCGCATGGGCGAGCGCGGCTGGACCGCGCCCACCTGGCCGCGCGCCTACGGCGGTGGCGGCTTGTCCGCCGCCGAGAACGCGGTGCTGCAAGAGGAACTGCGGCGCATCGGCGCGCGCGCGCCGCTGTGGTCCTTCGGGCTCTGGATGTTCGGGCCGGTGCTGCTCGAGTTCGGCGACGAAGCGCAGAAGCAGGCTTGGCTGCCGGACATCGTCCGCGGGCGCATCCGTTGGTGCCAAGGCTATTCGGAGCCCGGCGCGGGCTCCGACCTCGCGAGCCTCGCCACGCGCTGCGAGGACCGCGGCGACCATTTCCTCGTCAACGGCCAGAAGATCTGGACCAGCTACGCCGACAAGGCCGACTGGATGTTCTGCCTCGTCCGCACCGACACCACGGCCAAGCACGGCGGCATCTCGTTCATCGTTTTCGACATGCGCACGCCGGGCGTCGAGACCCGCCCGATCCGCCTCATCTCCGGCGAGTCGCCGTTCTGCGAGACCTTCCTCACCGACGTGCGCGTGCCGAAGCACCAGCTCGTCGGCCGCCTGAACGGCGGTTGGGAGATCGCCAAGCGCCTGCTCACCCACGAGCGCCAGAGCATCTCGACCGCGGCCTTCGGCGGTGGCGGTGGCCTCGACCTCGTGGAGGCCGCCAAGCACAGCGTGGGCCTGATGTGCGGCCAACTGGCCGACAGCGACCTGCGCGCCCGCATCGCCGCCTGCCGCATGCAGGAGCGCGCCTTCCACCTCACGGTGCGACGCGCGCAGGCCGAGGCCCGCGCCGGCGGCAACATCGACCACCTCGCCCCGCTCTTCAAGTACGCCGCCGCCTCGCTCAACCAGCAAAGGCTCGAGCTGCT
>RFTM01000113.1 GCA_009923475.1 Gammaproteobacteria bacterium
GGCGAGTCCGCGCGCAGCGGCATCGTGCAGTTCCTCGGGTTCCTGGTGGTCATCTCCCTCAGCCTCGGGTTCCTCAACCTGCTGCCGATCCCGATCCTCGATGGCGGCCAGATCGTCTACCAGGCCATCGAGTGGCTGAAGGGGTCGCCGCTCACCGAGCGCATCCAGGCCATCGGGCAGAGCGTCGGCATCGCCATGCTGTTGCTGCTGATGGGCCTCGCGCTCTTCAACGACGTCGCGGGGAAGCTCGGATGACGCACATTCGCCGTGCCCTCATGCTCGTCGCCGCGACGCTCGCCACGCTCTGCGCGGTCGTGCCAGCCCGCGCGCAGGACTTCAGCGCGGAGCAGCCGTTCCGCATCGACAACATCCGGGTCGAGGGCCTGCAACGCGTCTCCGAGGGCACCGTCTACAACTACCTTCCGGTCAACATCGGCGACCGGCTCACCCCGCAGCGCGTGCGCGAGGCGATCCGCGCGCTCTACGACACCGGCTTCTTCCGCGACGTCGAGCTGCGCCGCGACGGCGGTACGCTGGTCGTCGCGGTGCTCGAGCGTCCCTCCATCGAGAGCTTCGAGCTCAAGGGCAACAAGGACATCAAGACCGAAGACCTCACCAAGAGCCTGCGCAACGTCGGGCTTGCCACCGGCAAGACCTTCGACCGTTCGGTGCTCGAGGACGTCCGCCAGTTCCTCACCGACCAGTACTTCAGCCGCGGCAAGTACGCCGTGAAGATCGACACCACGGTCGACGACCTCCCGGACAACCGCGTGCGCGTCAAGATCGACATCAAGGAAGGCAAGCGGGCGCGCATCCGTCAGATCAACATCGTCGGCAACAAGAGCTTCGACGAGGAGGAGATCCGCGAGGCCTTCGAGCTCAAGACGCCGAACTGGCTGTCCTGGTATCGGCAGGACGACCGCTACTCGCGCGAGAACCTCCAGGGCGACCTCGAGAAACTGCGCTCCTTCTACATGGACCGCGGTTACGCCAACTTCGACGTCGAGTCGACGCAGGTGGCGATCGCGCCCGAGAAGGACGACATCTTCATCACGCTCAACGTCAACGAGGGCGAGGTGTTCAAGCTGGGCGCCGTCGATCTCGCCGGCATCTTCGTGGTGCCTGAAGAGGAGATGCGCGACCTGCTGCTCGTGAAGCCCGGCGAGACCTTCTCGAAGAAGCAGATCACGGCCACCCAGGAGCTGATGCAGAACCGGCTCGGACTCGACGGCTACGCGTTCGCCAAGGTCGACCCGGTGCCGACGCCGGACCCCAAGACCGGCAAGGTCGACCTCACCTTCTTCGTCGACCCGGGCAACCGTGTCTACGTGCGCGACGTGCTGTTCAAGGGCATCACCAAGATCGACGACGACGTGCTGCGGCGCGAGATGCGGCAGCTCGAGGGCGCGTGGCTCTCCAACTTGCTGGTGGAGCGCTCCAAGCAGCGCATCCAGCGCCTGCCCTTCATCGAGAAGGTCGAATCCGAGACCAAGCCGGTGACCGGTTCGCCCGACCTCGTCGATGTCGAGTTCGAGATCAAGGAAGGCCCCTCCGCGCAGCTCGGCGGCGGCGTCGGCTACTCGGCCTCGCAGTCCTTCGTGCTGAACGGCAACTACGCCGACAGCAATTTCCTCGGCCGCGGCGAGCGCATCTCCGTCGACCTCAACTCGGGTCGATACTCCAAGGTCTACGGCATCTCGCACACCGACCCCTACACCAGCATCGACGGCATCGCGCGCACGGTGTCCTTCACCTACCGCGACGTGACGCAGTTCGTGTCGGCCTCCTCCGATTTCTCCTCGGAGTCGCTCGCGCTCGGCCTCGACTACGGCTATCCGCTCACCGAGTACCAGTCGCTGCGCGTCGGCGTCTCGGCGCAGCGCTCGTCGCTGATCACCGGCGAGGGCAGCGCCGAGCAGGCGCGCTCTTGGGTGCGCAACAACGGCGATTACCGCCAGCGCATCATCCCCGAGCAGGACTACGGCGGCGGCTATATCGTGCCGGGCACCGTGCTCGACACCACGCAGTTCGACACCTACGAGCTGATCCTCGGCTGGAGCTACGACTCGCGCAACCGCGCGCTGTTCGCCGACCGCGGCATGCGCCACACGCTGTCGCTCGGTTACTCGCTGCCGGTGAGCGACGTGCAGTACTACTCGGTCAACTACGACTACCTGCAGTTCATCCCGCTGGTCGGCCGGTGGACCCTCGCGCTCGCGGCCGAGGTGGGTTTCGGCATGGACATCGGCAAGACCACGGCATCGCCGCCGTACCGCAACTATTTCGCGGGCGGTCCCGACACCGTGCGCGGCTACCGCGAAAGTCGTCTCGGCCCGAAGGACAGCTATGGCAACCCCTTCGGCGGCAACCTGAAGGTCACCGCGCGCGCCGAGGTCATCATCCCCACGCCCGAGAAATGGGCGACCTCCGCGCGCGCCACGTGGTTCTACGACATCGGCAACGTGTTTTCGACCGGCAACCGCTATGCGTTCACGGGCCGGGATGGGGTGACGCCCCTCGATTACTCGTTCAGATATGGTAAATTGAAGCAGTCGACGGGCTTCGCCGTGCAATGGCTCGCGCCGCTGGGCGTGTTCCGGTTCAGCTACGCCATCCCGTTGAACGCCTACCGGGGAGACGACGTGCTGTTCCCCGACGAAGAGGAAAGGTTCCAGTTCACCATCGGCCAGGCGTTCTGAGCCGCTGGTCCACCAAGAGGTCCGAAAGCAGATGCGCGCGTTCTCCACCAAAATCCTCCTCCCCGCGATCGCCGCCGTCGGCATGCTCCAGGCGGCCCCGGCCCAGGCCGAGATCAAGGTCGGTGTCCTCAACTTCGGTCGGCTGATCGAGGAGAGCCCGCAGGGCAAGGCGCTGTTCGAGACGCTGGGCAACGAAGCTGCCGCCAAGCGTCGCGACCTGCAGGCTGCGGCCACCTCGCTGCAGGGCAAGCGCGACAAGCTCAACAAGGACCGCGCCACCATGACGCCCGACCAGGTCGGCCGCCTCGAGAAGGAGCTGCGTGACGGCGAGCGCGACCTCGCGCGCCGCCAGTCCGAGGCGCAGGACGAGCTCAACGACCGCCGCAACGAAGAGGTCGGCAAGCTCCAGAACGACCTGCTCAACGAGGTGCGCAGCTACGCCAAGTCGCAGAGCTACGATCTCGTGCTCACCGAGGGCGTCATTTACGCCACGCAGGCGATCGACATCACGCCGGGGGTGCTGCAGGTGCTGCAGTCGCGTCCCGCGGGGGCGGCGAAGCCCGCCACCCGCTGAGTCCGTCCCCGGCGGCGCGGCCGATGGCGCAGCTCACGCTCGGGGAACTCGCGGTCCGGTTCGGTCTCGCGTTGCGGGGTGACCCGGACCGCCGGGTCGGCTCCGTCGCCACGCTCGAATCCGCTGCGGGCGACCAGGTCGCTTTCCTCGCCAACCCCAAACTCGTCGATCGGCTCGCCGCCTGTCGCGCGGGCGCCGTGGTGCTGAAGCCCCCGCTCGCGGCATCGTCGCCCGTCGACTGCCTGCTGGCCGACAACCCGCATGCGGCCTTCGCCCGCATCGCCGCGGTCCTCCATCCGCCCACCGCGGCGCCACCGGGCGTGCACGCCAGCGCCGTGGTCGCCGACGACGCCGTCATCGATGCGAGCGCGCATGTCGGTCCGCAGTGCGTGGTCGGGGCCAGGGCGCGCATCGGCGCGCGAGCGGTGCTCGGTCCCGGGTGCCTCGTGGGCGAAGATGCCGTGATCGCCGAAGACGTGCGGCTCGTCGCCCGCGTCACCGTGCTCGAGCGCGTCGAGATCGGGGCGCGCAGCATCCTGCATCCGGGCGCGGTGATCGGCTCCGAGGGCTTCGGCTATGCGCCGGAGGGCGCGGCCTGGGTGCATGTGCCGCAGGTCGGCACCGTGCGCATCGGCGCCGATGTCGAGATCGGCGCCAACACCACCGTCGACCGCGGGGCGCTCGGCGACACCGTCATCGGCGAGGGCGTCAAGATCGACAACCTCGTGCAGATCGGCCACAACTGCAGCATCGGCGCGCACTCCGCGCTCGCCGGCTGTGTCGGGCTCGCCGGCAGTTCGCATGTCGGCGCGCGTTGCCGCCTCGGTGGCGGCGTCGGGCTCGCCGGCCACCTGACCATCTGCGACGATGTCACCCTGACCGGGTTCACGCTGGTCACCGGCGACATCCGCGAGCCCGGCGTGTACTCGGGCGGCGTGCCCGCCGAGCCTGCCGCCGATTGGCGTCGCGTGGTCGGCCGCCTGAAGCGGCTCGATGCGCTCGCCCGGCGGGTGTCCGCGCTCGAGCGCGGCGAGGGCGCCGATGGCGGCCCGGACGCCTGAACTGCACCGTCTGACCTGCGAGGAGCGAACGTGAGCGACATCGTCACACTCGACATCAACGCGATCCTGCGGCAGCTGCCGCATCGCTATCCATTCCTGCTCGTCGACCGCGTGCTCGAGTGCCGCAAGGGCGAGAGCATCCGCGCCCTCAAGAACGTCACCTACAACGAACCCTATTTCCCCGGCCATTTCCCGTACCGGCCGGTGATGCCGGGCGTGATCATCATCGAGGCGCTGGCGCAGGCCGCCGGCATCCTCGCCTTCGTCACGGCGGGGGTCTACCCCGACGAGAACACGCGGTTCTATTTCGTCGGCATCGACGAGGCGCGCTTCCGCCGGCCCGTGGAGCCCGGCGACCAGCTGATATTGACGGCGACGCTGCAGCGCCAGATGCGCGGCATCTGGAAGTTCGGCGCCGTCGCTTACGTCGAGGGCGTCGAGGTGGCCTCGGCGTCGCTGATGGTCGCGCCCGAGACGGGCAAGGGGGGCGCATGAGCATCGACCCGCGCGCGGTGGTCGCCGAGGGTGCGCGGCTCGGCGCCGGCGTGCAGGTCGGCGCCTACGCGATCATCGGCCCCGACGTCGAGATCGGCGAGGGCTGGGCGAACGCCTCGCTGCGCGGCAGCGCCGTCGTTGCATCGGCGACGACAACCTGTTCATGGCGTCCTCGCACGTGGCCCACGACTGCATCGTCGGCAGCCACTGCGTGTTCGCCAACCTCGCGACGCTCGCCGGGCACGTCGAGATCGGCGACCACGTCATCCTGGCGGGCTTCACCGGCGTGCACCAGTTCTGCAAGATCGGCGCGCACGCCTTCATCGCCAACAACACCGCGGTGACGCGCGACGTGCCGCCCTACATCATGGCGGTGGGCCACCCGGCCGAGCCGCACTCGGTGAACGCCACGGGCCTGTCGCGCCGCGGGTTCACGCCCGAGCAGGTGCGCAACATCAAGAACGCGTTCCGCACGCTCTACCGGTCGGACCTGCCGCTCGAGGAGGCGGTGACGCGGCTGCGCGAGGCGGCCGCCACCCAGCCGGAGATCGTCCCCTTCGTCGAGTTCATCGGCCGCTCCACGCGCAGCCTGGTGCGCTAGCGCGCCGCGCGCATGGCAAGCACGGCTCCCGTCATCGCGCTGGTCGCCGGCGAAGCCTCCGGCGACAACCTCGGCGCGGCGCTCATCGAGGCGCTGCGCGCGCGCCTGCCGGACGCGCGCTTCATCGGCGTCGCCGGCCCGCGCATGCGCGCCGCCGGCTGCGAGGCCATCGCGGACTCGGGCGAGCTCGCGTTGATGGGGCTCGCCGAGATCCTGCGTCACCTGCCGCGGCTCGTCTGGCTGCGCCGGCGCGTGACCGAGCGGATCCTCGCCGCCCGGCCGGCGGTGTTCATCGGCATCGACGCGCCGGAGTTCAACCTCGGCCTCGCGGCGCGCCTCAAGGCCGGGGGCCTGCGCACCGTCCAATACGTGAGCCCTCAGGTCTGGGCGTGGCGGCAGGGCAGGGTGAAGGGCATCGGCGCCGCCTGCGACCGCATCCTCTGCCTGCTGCCCTTCGAGCCGGCGTTCTACGCCGCGCACGGCGTCGAGGCGCGTTTCGTCGGCCATCCGCTCGCCGACCAGTTCCCCTCGCAGCCCGACCGCGCAGCGGCGCGGGCCGCGCTCGGTCTCGCGGATGCGGATACGGTGGTCGCCGTGCTGCCCGGCAGCCGCAAAGACGAGATCAAACATTTATTGCCCCGTTTTTTAGCGGCGGTTGAATTGCTGCGCTTGCAGCAGCCAGATGTGCTGGCTGTGTTGCCTGTGGCTCCCGGCATGTCC
>RFTM01000114.1 GCA_009923475.1 Gammaproteobacteria bacterium
CACCAGCACGTCGAGGCCGGGCTCGACGATCGGGCCGCCGCAGGACAGCGCATACGCCGTAGAACCGGTGGCGGTGGCGACCACCAGTCCGTCGCCGCCATGCGTGTTGACGAAGCGGCCACCGATCCAGGTCTCGAAGTCGACGAGGTGCCCGCTCTGGCGCTTCTGCAGCACCACGTCGTTGAGGGCGAGGCCGACGGCCGGCGCTCCGGAGGCGGGCCGCACCTCGGCTGAGAGCAACGGCCGCTCGTCGCGCGCGCAGTCGCCGGCGAGCGCGGCATCGACGCTCGTCAGCATGTCTTCGGGCATGACGTCGGTGAGGAAGCCGAGCCTGCCGCGGTTGACGCCCAGTAGCGGCGTGCCGCGACCCGCCACGAGACCGGCCGCGTAGAGCAGGGTGCCGTCGCCGCCGATGGCGACCATGAGCTGCGCCTCGCCGGCGAGCGCGGGTTCGGGGACGAAGCGCGCGGCGACCTCGCCGAGCCGCGGCGCCTCTTCCTCGGGCGCCAGCACCTCGAGGCCGCGACCGGCGAGGTGGCGCGCGAGCGATGCTGCGCTCTCTGCGGCGCGGGCATCGGCGAAGCGGGTGACGAGGGCGCAGCGGCGGATGGGGGTCATGGAGCACCGAGGGGGCAGGGCAGCGTTTTATCACGCCGGACGCGATGGCTCCAATGCCAGGCGCCCGCCGAATCTGGCCGCTTGACGCAGTTCCGCGCGTATCGGTAGCGTCTGGACATGGCCCAGGGCACCGATGACCGCTTGAACGAACGCGCACGGCAGCTGTTGCGCGTGCTCGTCGAGAGCTATATCCGCGACGGGCAGCCCGTCGGCTCGCGCGCGCTGTCGCGCGATTCCGGGCTCAGTCTCTCTTCGGCGACCATCCGCAACGTGATGGCCGACCTCGAAGCGCTCGGTTTCGTCGCCTCGCCGCACACCTCGGCTGGGCGGGTGCCGACCGACCGCGGTTACCGCTTCTTCGTGGACACGCTGCTGCGCTCGCGGCCTCCGGAGACGATGCCGGAGGCCGAGCTGCGCCGTGCGCTCGGCGCCGCGCCGGCCACCGACCCCAAAGCCCTGGTGGCCAACGCCTCGCAGTTGTTGTCCAACCTCACGCGGCTCGCGGGCGTGGTGACCGTGCCGCGTCCCGCGGTGGCGCACATCTCGCAGATCGAGTTCGTCGGGCTGTCAGAGAACCGCGTGCTGGTGGTCATGGTGTTCGACGACCGCGAGGTGCAGAACCGCATCATCCACCTGTCTCGGCCTCACGCCCCCGAGGAGCTGCGGCGGGCGGCGCAGTTCCTCAACGAGCAGCTCGTCGGCCGTACGCCCGAACAGGCGCGCGAGGAGATCCTGCGGCAGCTGCAGCAGGACCGCGAGCACATGAACGCGCTGATGCTCGAGGCCATCAGCGCGGCCCAGCAGGTCTTCGAGCAGGGCGGCACGCCGCCGGGCGGCCTCGAGTACATCGTCGCGGGCGAGACCAACCTGATGGGCGCCGCCCAGCTGACGAGCGTCGAGAAGCTCAAGCGGCTGTTCGAGGCCTTCAACGAGAAGCGCGACTTCCTGCACCTGCTCGACCAGAGCCTGCATGCCGACGGCGTCCAGATCTTCATCGGCCAGGAGTCGGGCTACCAGGTGCTCGACGACTGCAGCGTCGTGACCGCCCCCTACAGCGGCACGGACGGGGTCATGGGGGTGATCGGCGTGATCGGCCCCACCCGCATGGCCTACGAGCGGGTGATCCCGATCGTGGACATGACCGCCCGTCTGCTCGGTTCGGCCTTGAATTCCCGCCGCTGACCCCCATCTTCCTGCTCCAAGGAGCGTCGCAGCCCGGGAGGTCGCGCGTGTCCCCATGCGCAACTCTTTGAAAATAAAGGACTTCCGATGTCCGACACCCTTCCGACCCCGCCCTCCGAGCCGCTGACCGTCGAGGATCTGCAGGCCTTGTTGGCCGATGCCGAGACGCGGGCCCAGCAGCAGCGCGAGCAGCATCTGCGTGCCGTGGCCGAGCTCGAGAACGTCCGCAAGCGCGCGCAGCGCGAGGTCGAGCAGGCCCATCGCTACGGGGTCGAGAAACTCGCCCAAGAGCTCCTGCCGGTGAAGGACAGCCTCGATCTCGCGGTCGAGAACGCGGGTCGCGCCGATGCGGCGGCGCTCATCGAGGGCCAGGCGGCGACGCTGCGGCTCCTGCAGAAGGCGCTGGAGCGCATCGGCGTCACCGAGATCGACCCCACGGGGCAGCCCTTCGATGCCAACTGGCACGAGGCCGTGGCTGCCCAACCCTCCGAGACCGCCGAACCGAACTCGGTGCTGCTCGTGGTGCAGCGGGGCTACAGCCTGAACGGCCGTCTGCTGCGGGCGGCACGGGTCATCGTCGCCCGGGCCCCCGGTTGATTTATCCACAGGCGACCCCACTTACACGACCATTGGCGCCCCGACGGGGCACGACAGAACTGAGCGGAGCAGACCATCATGGGCAAAGTCATCGGCATCGACCTCGGCACGACCAACTCCTGCGTCGCCATCATGGAAGGCGGCAAGCCGCGCGTGATCGAGAACAGCGAGGGGGACCGCACCACGCCCTCCATCATCGCCTTCACCAAGGACGATGAGGTGCTGGTCGGCCAGTCCGCCAAGCGCCAGGCGGTCACCAACCCGCAGAACACCCTGCACGCGGTCAAGCGCCTGATCGGCCGCCGCTTCGACGAGAAGATCGTGCAGAAGGACATCGGCATGGTGCCCTACCGCATCGTCAAGGCCGACAACGGCGACGCCTGGGTCGAGGCGCAGGGAAAGAAGATGGCCCCGCCCGAGATCTCGGCGCGCGTGCTCATGAAGATGAAGAAGACCGCCGAGGACTTCCTCGGTGAAGAGGTCACCGACGCTGTGGTGACCGTGCCCGCGTACTTCAACGATTCGCAGCGCCAGGCGACCAAGGACGCCGGCCGCATCGCCGGCCTCAACGTCAAGCGCATCATCAACGAGCCGACGGCGGCCGCGCTCGCCTACGGCCTCGACAAGTCGGGCGGCGACCGCAAGATCGCCGTGTACGACCTCGGCGGCGGCACCTTCGACGTGTCGATCATCGAGATCGCCGAGGTCGACGGCGAGCGCCAGTTCGAGGTGCTCTCGACCAACGGCGACACCTTCCTCGGCGGCGAGGACTTCGACCTGCGCGTCATCAACTTCCTCGCCGAGGAGTTCCTCAAGGAATCCGGCGTCGACGTTCGCAAGGACCCGCTCGCCATGCAGCGCCTGAAGGAGGCGGCCGAGAAGGCCAAGATCGAGCTCTCCTCCAGCCAGCAGACCGACATCAACCTGCCGTACATCACCATGGACGCCTCGGGGCCGAAGCACCTCGCGGTGAAGCTCACGCGCGCCAAGCTCGAGTCGCTGGTCGAGGACCTCGTCAAGCGCACCATCGATCCCTGCCGCACCGCGCTCAAGGACGCCGGCCTCTCGGCGGGCGACGTCTCCGAGGTCATCCTCGTCGGCGGCCAGACCCGCATGCCGCTGGTGCAGAAGGCGGTCAAGGATTTCTTCGGAAAGGAGCCGCGCAAGGACGTCAACCCCGACGAGGCGGTGGCCGTCGGCGCCGCGATCCAGGGCGGCGTGCTCGCGGGCGACGTCAAGGACGTGCTGCTGCTCGACGTCACGCCGCTGTCGCTCGGCCTTGAGACCCTGGGCGGCGTGATGACCAAGCTCATCGAGAAGAACACCACCATCCCGACCAAGCACTCGCAGGTGTTCTCCACCGCCGAGGACAACCAGACCGCGGTCACCATCCACGTGCTGCAGGGCGAGCGCGAGCGCGCGCTCGACAACAAGTCGCTCGGCAAGTTCGACCTCACCGACATCCCGGCGGCGCGCCGCGGCACGCCGCAGGTCGAGGTGACCTTCGACATCGACGCCAACGGCATCCTCAACGTCTCCGCCAAGGACAAGGCGACCGGCAAGGAGCAGCGCATCGTCATCAAGGCCTCTTCGGGCCTCTCCGAGGACGAGATCAAGCGCATGGTCCGCGACGCCGAGGCGCACGCCGAGGACGACAAGAAGTTCCGCGAGCTCGTCGAGACCCGCAACAAGGCGGACTCCACGCTGCACGGCGTCGAGCAGTCGCTGAAGGACCTCGGCGACAAGGTGCCGGGCGAGGAACGCGCCAAGGTCGAGTCCGCGATCTCCGACCTGCGGGCCGTCATCAAGGACGACGACAAGGACAAGATCGAGAAGAAGCTCGAGGCGCTGCTCGCGGCGTCGCAGGCGGTCGCGCAGATGGCCTACGCCGCCCAGGCAGGTGACGGCGCCCCCGGGGCGGCCGGTGCTGCCGGCGCGGGCGGCAAGGACGATGGTGACGTGCTCGACGCCGAGTTCGAGGAGGTCAAGGACAAGGACAAGGACCGCAAGGCCTCCTGATCGGGGCGCGTTCCATGGCCAAGCCGGACTACTACAAGGTCCTCGATGTACCGAGGACCGCCACCGAGGCCGACATCAAGAAGGCGTATCGGCGGCTGGCCATGAAGTACCACCCGGACCGCAATCCGGACGACAAGGACGCCGAGGAGCGCTTCAAGCAGGTCAAGGAGGCCTACGAGGTCCTCACCGACGAGCAGAAGCGCGCGGTCTACGACCAGCACGGCCATGACGGCCTCGACGCCGTCCGGCAGGGCGGAGGCGGGGGCGGCGCGAGCGGTTTCGGCGGCGCCGATTTCGGCGACATCTTCGGCGAGGTCTTCGGCGACATCTTCGGCGGCGGCCGGCGCGGCGGCCGTTCGCAGGTGCTGCGCGGCGCCGACCTGCGCTACGAACTCGAACTCGACCTCAAGGAGGCCGTGTTCGGCCACACCTGCGAGATCGAGATCCCGCGGCTCATGGAGTGCGAGACCTGCGAGGGCAGCGGCGCGGCCAAGGGCTCGAGCCCGGTCACCTGCGAGCAGTGCAACGGCCATGGCGTCGTGCGCGTCTCGCAGGGCTTCTTCCAGATGCAGCAGCCCTGTCCGCGGTGCCGCGGGTCGGGGCGCACCGTCAAGAACCCCTGCGATGCCTGCCTCGGGCAAGGGCGCGTGCGCCGCACGCGCAAGCTCTCGGTGAAGGTGCCGGCCGGCGTCTCGACGGGCGACCGCATCCGCTTGGGCGGCGAGGGCGAGGCCGGGCGCAACGGCGGGCCATCGGGCGACCTCTATGTCGAGATCGCGGTCCGTCCGCATGCCATCTTCGAGCGCGACGGCGACGACCTCTACTGCGAGGTGCCGGTCGGTTTCGCGACCGCCGTGCTCGGCGGTTCGGTCAACGTGCCGACGCTGCAGGGCGAGGTGGCGATCAAGATCCCGCCCGAGACCCAGTCCGGACGGCAGTTCCGCCTCCGCGACCAGGGCGTGAAGCCGGTGCGCGGCGGGTCGCGCGGCGACCTATACTGCCGCGTGGTCGTGGAGACGCCCGTGAACCTGACCGCGGAGCAGCGCGAGCTGCTGCGCAAGTTCGACCAGTCCCTGCGCGAGGATGGCAAGAGCCATACGCCGCGCGAGGAGGGGTTCCTCGAGGGCGTCAAGAGATTCTTCTCGGGACGCTGAGTCCCGGTGGCGGGGCCCGTGTCCAAGAAGATCCTGCTCGTCGGCGCCACGGGGCGCATGGGACTCGCGATCACGCGCGTCGCCGCGGAGTCGCGCGGGCTGCGCATCGTCGCCGCCGTCGATCGCGCCGATGACGGCTCGCGGCCGCCCGTGCAAGGGCGCGACCTCGGCACGCTCGCGGGGCTCGCGCCCATCGGTGTCGCCGTGGGCGCAGACCTCGACGCGGCGCTCGCGGGCGCGGCCGGCGAGACCCCCGATGTCATGATCGATTTCTCGTCGCCCGCCGCGACGGCGTCCAATCTCGCCGCCTGCGCGCGCGCCCATGTCGCCGCGCTCGTCGGCACCACCGGGCTCGGCCCCGATGTCGAGCCTGCGGCGCAAGCGGCCGCGGCGCGGGTGCCGGTGCTCATCGCGGCGAACACCAGCGTCGGCGTCACGCTGCTCGCAGAGTTGGTGCGCGCGGCGGCGCGCGCCTTGCCGGCCGAGTTCGACATCGAGATCTTCGAAGCCCATCACCGCGCCAAGGTCGATGCGCCCTCCGGCACCGCGCTTGCGCTCGGTCGTGCGGCAGCGGATGGC